>JALTFF010000090.1 GCA_027007465.1 bacterium
TGTCACTTGCTTAGCTATTTTATCAAACATAAGAGGGGAGCGAGAACATTTTGCAAATGTGACAGCAACAATTTCAGGAGGTAAATTTTTTAAGGCATAAATACGCATAGAATATATTATTTAATAAAAATGTATACTATTTTGAACAAAGCAAACAAATCTCTTAAACACTCTTTTATGTAATAAACTAAATTGCTATGATTTTTCAATAACAGCAATTTAATTTCTTTTTAGCAAAAGTAGTTGAACTCTTTTTTACTAACCTTGTTCAAGAGAATAAAACTAAGCTCATTTCTGTAAATAGCCAGCTATAATGCTCCATTATATTTTTACAACCAAAGACTTTTATAATTTTAAGAATAAGTTTTTATTATTTCTTCAATATTTTGATATAAATTTTCAAAACTACTATTATTTTCTATTTTAAACTCAGCTGTTTTACCAACTTTTTTAATTTCATTTTCTGATTCTTGATTATCATCTTTTTTAAATTCTTCAAATGTTTTTTGCTTGTCATTTATATTCTCGCCTCTTTTAATATTTCTTTTATATCTTAAATCTATATCTGCTGTTATATATATTAAATGAAAGGCTTTATTTTCTTTGAGATAAGCAATATCAGCAAATCTTCTAATTCCGTCAATGACTATAAATTTATAATTATCTTTTTTAACCTTTTCAGCAATTATTTTAGCCAATATATTTTCTGAAAAATTTTTTCGCAAAAGAGTTGAAAGTTTTTGCATATTAGATCTTGTAATTTTAATATAAAGTATATTCAAAATATCTCTTAACGGATCAGAAAATCTGTAATAATTAGCTTTATATTTCTTAATTAAATAATTACAGCTTGTTCCTTTCCCACTAGCTATTTCGCCTACAAAACCTAATATTATTTTTTCTTGATTTGCCATTATATTTTTTTGAAATTATTATCTATCTCTTCTTGGGACAATATTTTTTCTCCATCTCCATATTGTTCTGCGTCATCAATAATATCTGCTTCTTGCCATTGTTTTACCCAATCATTTATTAAAAATATTTTTATTTTATTCTCCTTAGTATTAGCGATTACTTTATTTAATCCAGCATTAATAATCATTTTTTTACAAATAAAACAAGGTATAGCATCAACTGGCTCTCCAGTTGATGCAGATTCCATATAAAGATACATATTTCCATTTAACAAACTTACTCCTGCTCTAGCTGCATTTATAATAGCATTTTGTTCGCAATGAACACTTCTGCAAAGTTCATAGCGATGTCCATGAGGAATCTTTAATTTTGTTCTTAAGCAAAAACCTCTTTCAAAGCAATCCTTTGTGCCTCTTGGCGCTCCAATATAACCAGTGGAAATGATTTGATCATCTCTAACAATAATTGCCCCACCTCTCATTCTATAGCAAGTGCTTCTTTGAGCAACTGTTTTAGCAATTTCAATATAGTATTCATCTTTTGATATCCTGTTAATCATATATTATATTTTTAGTTTTATTCCAGGACCCATTGTTGAACTTATAGATATATTTTTAATATAAGTTCCTTTTGTTTTGATAGGTTTTGCCTTTATAATAGCTTTTAGAATGGTTTTATAATTAGCTATTAATTTTTCATTTGCAAAAGATACTTTACCAATTAAAGCATGAACATTTCCAGTATTATCATTTTTGATTTCTTGCTTATTGCCTTTTTTAATGTTTTTAATAATATTTTCTATATTATCTCCTACTGTTTTTGTTTTTATTGACGGAATTAAATTTTTAGGACCTAAGATTTTAGCTATTTTTGATAATTGCTTTAACATATCAGGCGTTGCTACCGCAATATTAAAATCAATTTTTTTTGTTTCAGCTATTTGTTTTATCAATTCATTCCCACCAACTATTTTAGCTCCTGCTTGTTTGGCTTTTTTTTCATCATCAGTTTTTACAAAAGCAGCTATTTTTTTACTTTTGCCATACTCATATGGCAAATCTACTATGCTTCTAACTTTATTTCCACTTTTTTTAGTGTCAATACCTAAATGAAAATGAACCTCTATTGAAGAATCAAATTTTGTTTTTGACATCTTTTTAACAATGTCAATAGCTTGCTCTATTGTATATTGCTTTGTTTTATTAAACATATTTTGTTTATTTTATTTCTAACCCCATTTGTTTGGCAGTGCCTTGAATGCTTTTTATAGCAGCTTCTATATTTTCTGTATTTAAATCAGGCATTTTAATTTTAGCAATTTCTTTAATTTGTTCATTTGTAATAGTGCCGACTTTTTCTGACAATGGTTTGCTAGATCCTTTTTTTAGATTAGCTGCTTTTTTTAATAGTTCTGAAGTAGGAGCGGTTTTTGTAATAAAATCATAAGTTCTATCTTCATAAACAGTAATCTCAACTGGCACTATTTCACCAGCTTTATCCTTGGTTGCTTCATTAAATCTATTGCAAAATTCGCTGATATTTAAACCATATTGACCTAAGGCAGGTCCTGTTGGCGGAGCAGGTGTAGCTTGTTTGCCAGCAATTTGTAATTTAATTTTAGTTAATATTTTTTTAGCCATATTTTTTAAATTTATATTTTTTTAATCTGCAAAAAATCTAACTCAACTGGTGTTTCTCTATTAAACATTGATATTAAAATTTTTATCTTTCCTTTGGTTTCATCAATTTTAATAACTTTTCCTTCAATATTTTTAAATGGTCCATCAGTAATTCTTACAGAATCACCTTTTACAACATCAATTTTATAACTTGGTTCTTCAACTCCCATTCTTTTTTGCAGATTTTTCATATCTTCTAAATTTATGGGAGTTGGAATAGTACCACTTCCTACAAAACCAGTAACATTAGGTGTATTGCGGACAACATACCATGAATCATCAGTGACAATCATTTCAATTAATACATAGCCAGGGAAAATTTTCTCTTCAATAGTTTTTCTCTTGCCATTTTTTATTTTTATTTTTTTCTCCTTTGGAATTAGAATATTAAAAATTTTATCCTCCATATCCATTGATTCAATCCTTTGTTTAAGATTTTCAACAACATTTTCCTCATATCCAGAATAAGTATGTAGGACATACCAATGTTTTTCTTTATTATATATTTGCTTTGCCATATTATCTTAATTGTATTAAAAAATTTAATAATATTGAAAAAATATAATCTAAGCCCCCTAAAAAGAAAGCTACTGACAAACTTATAACTACTACTAAAATAGAGTAATTAGTAGTTTCTTTTTTAGTTGGCCAAGTGACTTTATCTGTTTCTTGTTTTACTGATTTTAAATAATTGATAATTTTAGATAACATAAATTTGAGTATTTTATAAAACAGCCTTGCTTATTGGCTGTCTATTGTATAATAAGCAAATAAATAAATATTGTCAAGTAAGTGTATTATTGGCATTGTTTATTTAATAAACATATTTCATAATAAAGAAGTTTAGCTTCTACTTATTAAACTTATTATTTTTTAAACTCTAAATTATTCTTTATTCTGTTAAATCCGACAAAGTTGGCGCAAAGCAATTTAACAGGATGAACAATGTTAAAAAATTTATTGGTTCTCTAATAAGATTTTCAAATAGCTTGTTTTTTTTATTGGGTGAAGAATCTAAAATTTATAATTTGGTATTTTTTGCGTCATTTTACGTCTGTTCTGCAAAGTTCTTGACTGTATAGCAGTTAGAGTGTTATATATCTAAGTTTTTTACTTTTTTAGCTTGTGTTTGTATGAATTTTTTTCTAGGGCCAACTTCATTGCCCATTAAAATATCAAATGTTTGATCAGCCATAGTAGCATCATCAATTTTTATCTGTTTTAGAAATCTTTTTTCTGGATCCATTGTTGTTTGCCAAAGTTGTTCTGGATTCATTTCACCTAAACCTTTATATCTTTGAATGTAAATTTTTTGTCCATTGCTTTTAAGTTCTGTATTTTTATTATACAATGATTCATTAGAATTTTTTTCAATATTATCATTGTTATCAATATTAACTTTTAATTTTTTAAGAATTTTTATTTTATCTTCATCAGTATAAGCCCAAAAAATCTCTTTTCCTTTTTTAATGCTATAGAGAGGTGGCTGGGCAATATAAATATGGCCATTTTCTATCAATTCTTTAAAATATCTATAAAAGAGAGTAAGCAACAATGTCCTAATATGAGATCCATCAACATCAGCGTCAGTCATAATAATAATTTTATTATATCTAAGCTTGCTAATATCTAATTGTTCACCTACATTAGTTCCTAAAGCTATTATTAAAGACTTTATTTCGTTATTAGCCAACATTTTATCTAATCTAGCTCGTTCAACATTTAAAACTTTGCCTCGTAAAGGTAGGATAGCTTGAAAATCTCTATCTCTGCCTTGCTTAGCGCTTCCGCCAGCGCTATCTCCTTCAACTATATAAATTTCAGATTTTTCAGAACTTTTAGAAGAGCAATCAGCTAATTTTCCAGGAAGTGTCATCCCATCTAAAACTCCTTTTCTTAAAATAGAGGCTCTTGCTGTTCTAGCTGCTAAGCGAGCCCTAGAAGCTAACATTACTTTGTTAAGGATTATCTCAGCTTCTTTTGGATTTTCTTCTAAGAAAATAGATAGATTATCGCTTAAAATTTGCTCTACAATAGATTTTACTTCTTGATTTCCTAATTTTCCCTTTGTTTGGCCTTCAAACTGTGGATTTTTTAATTTTACACTTATTACTGCTGTTAATCCATCTCTTGTATCTTCTCCAGATAAATTTTCATCCTTTTCTTTAAGATAATTTTTTTGTCTAGCATAATTGTTAAGCGTTCTTGTAAGGCCTGTTTTAAAGCCAACAAGATGTGTTCCTCCTTCTGGATTATAAATATTATTGGTAAAAGTAAAAACGCTTTCCCCATACTCACTATTATATTGTAAGCCAATTTCTACTTTTATTTCATCAATTTCTTTTTCAATATAAAAAATCTTTTCTTGGACAGGATTTTTCTTAGAATTTAGATATTTTACATAAGAAGCTACGCCTCCTTCAAAATAGAATTGATAATTATTTACTAATAAATCAGTATTTACTATTGATAGATTATCAATTGGATTTTTATCAAAATAATTAGTAATTTTTATAGTTTCTTTTTCTGATAATTTACGTAAATCATTTATGATGATTTTTACGCCTTTTGTTAAATAAGCTTGTTGGCGATAGAATTTTATAATTTTTTTCCAGCTAAATTCATTAGCAGAAAAAATACTTGCGTCTGGCTTAAAAGTAATAACTGTGCCTTGTTTTTTTGTTTTACCTATGCTTTTAACTTTTGTCTTTGGTTTTCCCTGACTATATTGTTGTTCCCAAATTTTTCCATCTCTATAAACTTTTGCTTTAAGAAAAATAGACAAGGCATTAACAACAGAAACTCCTACACCATGTAATCCGCCTGATACCTTATATCCTCCTCCACCGAATTTTCCACCTGCATGGAGCATTGTCATTACAGTTTCTAAAGTAGATTTTTTTGTTTGCTTATGTTTTTCAACTGGAATTCCAGCTCCATTGTCTTCAACCCTTACAAAACCATCTGGTAGAAGTGAAATTTTAACTATATTAGCTCGGCCAGCCATTACTTCGTCAATTCCATTATCAACAACTTCTCTAAGACAATGGAAAAGTCCTGCTTCTGATGTTGAACCAATATACATACCTGGTCTTTTACGCACAGCTTCTATTTCTTCTAAAACAGTGATTTGATCAGCTCCATAAGCTTGATTTTTTTTATTTATTTTTTTGACCATAAGTAAACATAATTCTTGCTTAGCTATAAATAAAAATAACTAAGCAAGTTAGTCGTTTAGGGTTATTATATTTATTATAATTTGATTATATCAGAAATGAAAACATAGCGCAAGAGTAAAAAATATGTTAATATAATTTATATGTCTGATTTTAATAATACACCAATTAAATTTTCAGATAGAGAATTAAAGATTAGCCAATGGTATATTGAGCATAAATTATTATTGAAAAAAATTTTAATTGCTTTTTTATTATTAGTTAGTTTTGTTACATTTAGTTTAACAATTTATTCATTTGCTTATTATTTTATAAAAGGAGAAAAAAAACAAGAACAAATGATAAATAGTGTATTAACAGAGACAGTTAATATAAATCAATATAAGCAATACCATAAAGTTAAAAAATTAAAATTTTCGCATCTTTATGTTTTAAATAGTAGTAAAAATAAAAGTTATGATTTTGCAATAGAAGTATATAATCCAAATTCTCGTTATTTAGCTTTGTTTGATTATTCTTTTTATTATAGCAATAAAAAAACTGATAAAAAATCAGCTTATATTTTGCCAAAACAAAAAAAATTTTTATTTATTTTAGCTTGGAAAACTGGTAATAGACCATCTAATGTTAGGTTTAATTATGAGAACTTTCATTGGAAAAGAATTTCAAAACATGATATTGCAGACTTAACTTCTTATATAAAATCCCATTTGAATTTTGATATTAAAAATGTTAAATTAGTCAAAGGACAAGACCTTAGTACTATAAAATTTGATTTTAAAAATACAACTCCTTATAATTATTGGGAATTAAATTTTAATATTTTGTTGAGATATGGAGACAGATTAACTGGAATAAACAATTTAGTTTTAGGACAGATAAGATCAGGTGATGAAAGAAAAATTAGATTTGTTTGGCAAGGAGAATTGCCTAATTATGATTCTATTAAAATAATGCCATTAGTTAATATTTTTGACAAGAATGTTTATATGAGATTTAAAGACAATGGGCGAATAGAATAATTCTTTAGAATAATAAGTTATTAAGTGGATATTATAGCTTGCTCTATGCAAAAAGTAGCTCAACAATTTTTATGATTATTTGCGCTGATTATTGATTTATTGATTTATTGTATAATATTATTATCTATTGTATAATATTATTATCTATTATATAATGTTAATAACTCTAAAATAATATAATAATTAATTATTTATTTTCAAT
>JALTFF010000091.1 GCA_027007465.1 bacterium
TTCCAGCGCGCGAACGTCTTAATGCATTTGCTACACAAGATATTGCTTTGTCTTGCCCTACAACTCTTTCTCCTAATTTTTCTTCAATTTTAGATAATTTTTCTATTTCTGATTCTAACATTCGCGATACAGGAATGCCTGTCCAGCGCGAGATTACATTAGCGACATCTTCTTCTGTTACTTCTTCTCTTAAGATAGTTTGTCCAGATTTTTGAATTTTATTTAATTTTGCTTTTTGTTTTTTAATTTCTTTTTGCAATTCTGGTATTTTGCTATATCTAATTTCAGCTACTTTTATTAAATTTTCTCCTTTATTTTCAATAATTTCAGCTTCCTGCCTTAATGTATCAATTTTCTTTTTAGCTTTTCTAATGTTAGTTATAATTTCTTTTTCATTTTTCCAATGGGTTTCAAATTGATGTTCTCTTTCTTTTAATTCTTCTAATCTTTTTTGTATTTCACTTAGTTTATTTTTAGATGATTTATTATTTTCTTTATCCAGTCCAGCTTTTTCAATTTTTAACCTTTTGATTTCTCTTTTTATCTTATCTAATTCTTCTGGCATTGATTCAATTTCCATACGTAAAGATGAGGTAGCTTCATCAATTAAATCAACTGCTTTGTCAGGGAGAGACCTATTGGTAATATAACGAGCAGATAGTTTTGCAGCAGCTACAATAGCTTCATCAGTAATTCTTACGCCATGATGAATTTCATATTTTTCTTTTAAACCTCGGAGCATTGTTATAGTGTCTTGTATTGATGGTTCTGCAACATAAATTGGTTGAAATCTTCTTTCTAAAGCTGAGTCTTTTTCAATATATTTTTGATATTCTTTAGCAGTGGTTGCGCCAATAGCTTGCAATTCTCCGCGCGCTAAAGCTGGTTTTAACATATTTGAAGCATCTAATGTGCCTTCAATAGATCCAGCCCCTACTAGAGTATGTAATTCATCAATAAATAATATTATTTTTCCATTGCTTTGCTTTATTTCTTTTAAAACAGCTTTAAGTCGTTCTTCAAACTCTCCTCTAAATTTTGCTCCAGCAACAATAGAACCTATGTCAAGCGCTATCAATTCCTTTCCTTTTAAATTCTCTGGGACGTCATTATTTACAATTCTTTGTGCTAAACCTTCAACAATAGCTGTTTTTCCAACACCAGCTTCCCCAATTAAAACAGGATTATTTTTAGTGCGCCTTGAAATTATTTGAATTATTCTTCTAATCTCATCATCTCTGCCAATAACTGGGTCTAATTTTTTTTCTCTAGCTAATTTTGTTAAATTAATTGCATATTTTTCTAATACCTGATACTTTGATTCTGGTTCTTCGTCAACTACTTTTTGAGAACCTCTTATTTGAGATAATTCTTTTAAAATTTCGTCATAATTGATATTAAATCTCATTAATATATCTTTAGCTGGATTATTAGTTTGTAATATCGCTAAGAATAGATGCTCTGTTGAAATATATTTATCTTTTAATTTTTGAGCTTCTAAATTAGCTGTTTGGACAATCATAGCTGTTGATGGCGATGCTTGAACAGTAGCTGCCATAGATGATATGTTAGCAATTTTAGGCATCTTTTTCATCTCTTCTAAAATATTAGATTTTAACATATAATTGTCAATATTGAGCTTATCTAAGATGGTCTTTACTATACTTTCTGGCTGATCTATTAATGATAAAAGCAAATGTATTGGCTCAATATATTGTTGGCCATTATCATTGGCAATTTGTTGAGCTATAAGAAGCGCTTCTTGCGATTTATTAGTAAATTTTTGTGGATTCATAGTTATAAAATTAAATTTTTAATCTATTTTTACTATATAATTTTTTATTTTTTTTGTCAAGTTAATTTTTTTGAGCTATAATAACTATATGATTTTATTTATTAACACAACTTTATTAAACAAAATTCAAGTGGCTTTGATTAGGAATGGAAAAATAGTTAAGCAAATTAGCCAGCAGGCTAAATATAAGCATTCTGAAAAATTATTGCCAGCGATTGATAAATTATTAAAATCACAAAAGATAGGCATTGA
>JALTFF010000092.1 GCA_027007465.1 bacterium
CTATATAATCTTGCCCAATGTGTAAAGTTATATTTTTCTTGTGCTATTATGGCAAGTCTTTTTTCCTTCTCTGTCTTACTATTCAGATATTGTAATAAATATTTTTTTGACCAAATTATATTTCTCATATAAGTGAATTTTTCCAATTATTATTATTTATATCAGAACTTTCCATTTTTATAGGAGTTAATAAATCTAAAACTAACTCCTGCCAATTATTCGGACTAAATATATAATAATTGTAAGATTTAATCAGTAGTCGTAAAGTTAAATTTGTTTTAGAATTAAAGTGCTTTTTAATAAAATTAAAAATTTTGATTCTTTTAACATAGGATAAATTTTTATATGGTTGATTTACTATTTTTTGTTGCATATAATCTAAAATCTGTTGGTTGCTCCACTTTAATTCACAAAATAATATCCTGTCTTTAACAGCTTGCAAGATAGGATTATTTTTTGGCATTTCATTCAATAACATTATTATTTTCCCATCAAAGTTAATACTATCTGGTATTTTACTTTTTTTAGCGCTACTAACATAATTTATAATTCGCCCGTTTTGATTCTCCCAGGTGGCTGCCTTAATAAAATTCATTATTTGTTTGTCTTGTAATATCAATTCTACATCATCTAAAATCAAAAGTTTTGGTTGTTTCAAATAAGTTGTTTTAATCAATGTTTGATAAAACCCTAACGGTGTAAAATAAGAATTATAATATAGATAATGTTTTTTATGTTGAAGTTTTTTCTTTTTCAAGGCATTAAAAATATATGTTGTTTTTCCTAAACCTCCTTTTGATAAGACAATTAAAGCAGAGCTTCCATCGTTTAATAAGATGTTTAAATTGGCTTGGACTATATCCCAATTTTTAATTTTATTCATAAGCTATTATATAAAAATTATAAAAGGAAAATACCCCAAAACCTCTTATAACATAATCAGATTTTAATTAGATATATATATCTAATTAAAAATAACACAAAAAATTTCAAAGCCTAAAATTTAATTTACATCTCATTTTAGAATTTTTGATGGCAAGAATTAAAATTTAATCACTATTCACTTGCATAAATAGCAACGATTTAGAATTAAAGACTCTAACACCTATTATAATTATTTTGACAATCAGCAATGTTATGATAGTTTTTTATGCTATTAGAATACTTGTTTTATAGGGTATTTTTTAATAAACAGAAATAAAACTTTCAAAAAATAGAATAAAAAACTAAATCAAAGTCTTGTCAATTGTCTAAAAACCTTATAATCATTTTTTAATGGGCATTAACAATCCTGTAATCTCTTGCTCTTGTTTTGTTTTTGCTTTAATCATCACTGGACTTATATCATCTTTAATCGCCAATTCAATACTACCATCTTGTATATCCATCGCTTCTAATGTTTTTATCATATCTTTTAAATGTTTAATGCTTATAGTTATTTTTTGTTTATAATTTTTTGGTATGATATTTTGATAATCTGGAAAATTCCCTTGTATATTTTTAACTTGTATTTTATTCACAATTTCTAAATCAGTTGATGCAATTTCTACCATTTCAGCATTGCTTTTATCAGTAAACCAGCAACTTTTTAAAACTGGTAAACTACTATTTTTAATATCTGGTAAATTTTGCCTTATTTTTTTAATTGCTTTAACTGGTAATATAACACCCTTTTTTAAGAATCCATTCCATACTTTTGTTTTATCTGGTAAAACTGGTATATCATCATTTTTTTGAAAGATTTCTGGATTTTTAACTTCAATTAACTTGTAAGCATCGGTCGCAACTGTCCTGTCTTTTTTAAATAAAACCCCTGTTATTTCTACCCTATCACTGTTTTTGCTTGCAATATCAGCAATAATTAAATTATTTTTATTAAACATATTTTTTTATTCATTTTAACTTCTCTTTAATGCCTATTTTATCAATTATGCTTTTGCGATAATCATAAAATAGGCACTAACAAAAGCTAAAACCCGTATTTAATAGCTATATCTTGTATCACTTTGTCTAAATAGACAG
>JALTFF010000093.1 GCA_027007465.1 bacterium
AGAATTTAATTCTTATGTTGACAAAGCAGTTGAGGAAATTTCAAAAGAAAAACAAATTTCTGGTTTTAGAAAAGGCCATGCTCCGTTAAATATAGTAAGGCAAAATGTAGATGATAGCATAATAGCTGAACGAGCAGCTAGTATTGCTATGGATAAAACATTATTTCCATTTTTAGAAAAAGAAAAAATTCAGATTATTGCTCGTCCTCAAGTAGAAATTAAAAAATTAGCTTTAAACAATCCATTTTCCTATAAAGCCTTGTTAACTTGTTTGCCAAAAATTAAATTAGGCAAATACCAACAATTAAATTTTAAGCAAGAAAAGATAAAGAATAAAGAGTCAGAAATTGATAAAGTAATTGAAGATTTAAGAAAAATGCGAGTTAAAGAAATTTTAGTTAATCGCGAATTAAAACAAGGAGACAAAGCAGTGGTTGATATGGAGATGTTTTTAGATAAAGTGCCTATAGAAGGAGGGCAAGGCAAGAATACAACTATAATTTTAGGCGATAAGTTGTTTATCCCTGGATTAGATGAAAAACTATTAGGCGCTAAAAAAGGTGAAACAAGAGAGTTTGCATTAGCCTTTCCAAGCAATCATTATAATAAAAATTTAGCTGGAAAAATGGTTGAATTTAGAGTAAAAATCAAGGAAGTTTATGAACGACAATTGCCAGAAATTAATCAAGAATTTATTAAAGGATTAGGCTTTAATAGTCTTGAGGAATTAAGAAAGCAATTAGACAGAAATTTAATTGATGAAAAAAGACAAAAGCAAGATCAAACTTATGAAGTATTGATTTTAAAAAAAATTATTGAGAATTCAGAATTTACAGAATTGCCAGATATGTTAGTTGAAAGTGAGCTCAATAAAATGATAGAAGAATTAAAATATAATGTGACAAAGCAACAAGGAAAATTTGAAGATTATTTAACTAGTATTAAGAAGACTGAGGAAGATTTAAGAAAGGATCTTATTCCTCAAGCAGAAGAGAGAATTAAGTCCGCATTAGCTATTAGAGAAATAGGAAAGGCACAAAATATTAAAGCTAGTCAAGAAGAAGTTCAAAGAGAGATTGACAAATTAAAAGATATTTATAAAGCTTCACAAGAAGTTTTAGATAAAATTAACACTAAAGAATATCAAGATAATTTTTTTAATTTAATAACCAATAGAAAAGTAATTGAATGGTTGAAAAAAGAAAATATTAGTTTTGAATAAAAAATATATGGAAAAAGAAACTATAAATTTTGAACAAAAAAGTATAGAGAATAAAAGGCCTGAATATTTGAGCAAAAATGATAAATTAGCTGAAAAAATTTTAGAAGATATAGCTAACATAGAAAAACAAGAAAACAATGGAGAAGAATTAGGCGAACTTAGTAAAAATGATAAAAAAGCAGAACAAATATGTTCTGTTATTGAAGATTCAACAGATTTTTATGAACAAAAGAAATTGTTGCAAGAATTGTGGGGTATTTATGATAAAGCAAGAGAGCCTTTGCAAAAAACAGTTTATCAAAAAAATAAAGATTTAGTAAGGAATTTAAGTGAACTAATTGATAATTTAAGCAGTAGAAAGAAAGAGGAATATGAGAAAGAAATAAAAAAAATTGTTGTAAAACCTAAAAAAGGAATAAAAGATATGCAAGAAATCAATAAAAATTTATGGCATATTTTGCGTAAAGTTAGGAAAGATTTAATATCTGCTCCAAAAAAAGAAAAAGGGAAAAAAGAATTGCGAATGAAAATTAAAAATGTTTATAATGATATTTTAAAAATAATTTCTAAAAATTTTAAAGTTGAAGCATTAAAGCAAAGAGCTAATGATATAAATGAAAAATTAAATCAGAATATAAATATTAAAGATTTAGAAGATATATTAAGCGAAATGGTATTGATTAGATCAGATATAAGAGAAATTATTGGCGCAGTAGAGCCTGAAAAAGCAAAAAAAGCTAAAAACAATATTAAAAAGAGAGAGATGCCATCAATAAATAAAAAAGAGGAA
>JALTFF010000094.1 GCA_027007465.1 bacterium
ATAGCCGCCATATTGTGGCTGACAAATAAAATAGTCCTGCCATATGACTTCATAACCTCATCCATTTTGCCAAGACATTTTTTTTGAAAGTCGGCATCGCCGACTGCTAAAACCTCATCAACCACTAAAATATCAGGTTCCATATGAGCGGCAACTGCAAAAGCAAGACGCACATACATTCCAGATGAATATCTTTTAACTGGTATATCAATAAATCTTTGTACTCCAGCAAATTCAACTATACTATCAAATTTTTCAGCTATTTCTTTTTTAGTCATTCCCAAAATAGCGCCATTTAGAAAAATATTTTCTCTGCCAGTTAATTCCGGATGAAAGCCAGTGCCAACTTCTAAGAGAGAAGCAACACTGCCTTTTATTTTAATCTCACCAGTGGTTGGTGGGGTAATTTGTGATAAAATTTTTAATAAAGTGGATTTGCCAGCGCCATTCGCGCCGATAATACCAATTGCTTCGCCTTTTTGAACCTCAAAATTTATATCTTTTAATGCCCAAAATTCTTCATTGCTTACTTTACCAACTGCTTTTTTTACCTTGTGCTTTGCAAATTTAAAAGGGCTTTTAGCAATATTAGTTAAAACATCACGCAAAGCCACATATCTGCCTTTCTGATGAGTGATGTTATATTTTTTGCCTAAATTTTTTACTGTTATGATTGATTGCATAAAATTTCTAATTCCCAAGTATATAATTGTTTAATGTTTTTATATTTACATTTTTACCATAAAAATTGGCAAAAATCAATGTTTTATAAGTAAGTTTTGATGAAAAGCGACCTATCCGTTAACAATGTAATTTCATTAACAATGTTAGCGCGCGCGTAAAAGTTTAGCTTCGTTCTCTTAATCAATGTTAGTAGAAAAAAGAGCTTATCTTATTTTTTCAAGTTTATTTATTGCAAAATAAACTAATTATAGTATAATTAGTCTATATGAAAAAAGCGTTAATTACTGGAATTACTGGTCAAGATGGTTCATACTTGACTGAATTATTATTAAAAAAAGGATATGAAGTCCACGGCATTATTCGTCGCGCCAGCACTTTTAATACTGGTAGAATTAACCATCTTTACAAAGATCCGCATATTAATAGCGTTAAAATGTTTCTACATTATGGAGATCTTTCTGATAGTAGCAACTTAAATCGCATATTGGAAAAAGTCCGTCCAGATGAAATTTATCATCTTGGAGCTCAAACTCATGTAAGAGTAAGTTTTGACATACCAGAATATACTGGCGATATTACAGGACTTGGAACAATTAGGATTTTAGACGCTATTAAAGAAACAAAACTAAAAACTAAATTTTATCAAGCATCATCTTCTGAAATGTTTGGCAAAGTTGATGCAAAAAATCTGCCTATTAATGAAAATACAAAGTTCCATCCTCGCTCACCTTATGCTTGCGCAAAAGTTTACGCTTATTGGATTACAAGAAATTATAGAGAAAGTTATGGAATTTTTGCCAGCAATGGAATTTTATTTAATCACGAAAGCCCACGCAGAGGTGAGACTTTTGTGACTAGAAAAATCACGCGGGGCTTGGCTCGCGTTAAGTTAGGTTTAGATGAAAAATTATATTTGGGAAATTTAGACGCAAAACGCGACTGGGGATATGCCCCTGACTTTGTTTATGGTATGTGGCTCATAATGCAGCAAGAAAAACCAGATGATTATATTTTGGCAACTGGAGAAGCTCATAGCGTAAGGGAGTTTGTTGAAAAAACAGCTGCTTATTTTGGTTTTAATCTTATTTGGGAAGGAAAAGGTTTGGATGAAAAAGGAATTGATAAGAAGACTAATAAAACTATTATTGAAATAGACCCTAAATATTTTCGGCCAGCAGAAGTGGACATATTATTAGGTGATTATTCTAAGGCAAAGCAAGAATTAGGCTGGGAGCCAAAAATTAAATTTAATAAATTAGTAGAAATAATGGCAAGAGCAGACTATAACATGGAACGCAACGCATAATACAAAATACAGAA
>JALTFF010000095.1 GCA_027007465.1 bacterium
CATTAAAAATCTACTTATTCTTTTTCTTACCCAATTATATTTTTTATCAAACCCTAATCCTCTTAATGGCTTATCAAGAAAATTTGGGAAACGAAAGCAAGAATATTGTAATGTATTGTCAAAATTTAAAAGCTTTGGTCCGATAATTCCAATATTAGGATGATTTTCCATAAAATTATACATTCTTTCAATCGCTTGGCTATTTTTAAAAAAAATTACATCTGGATTTAATGAAAATTGATATTTTGTCTGAACGTTTTTCATCCCTAAATTTTGAGCCTTAGAAAAACCAATATTATTTTCACTTTTTAAATATTTAACAAGCGGATACTTCTGTTCTAATAACTCTTTTACACCATCTATATTTTGTGAATTATCAACCACGCAGACCCTAATTTTTAATTTAGAATTATTAAGACAATTAAATAATGAAAACAAACACCTATCAATGTCATCTTTCATTTTATAATTTACTATTACAATATTTACATCATACATATTATATCCATTTAGCTGTGAATAAAATTAAAACAATGCTGGCAATGCTAATAAATAAATATCTCTTTACTATTTTACTAGTTAAATTATCATCTAATTTATATTTTGATAAGCCAATTACAGTATAATACACTAATGATAATAATATACCTTTACTATAATAATCTAATGGTAATAGGGTAATTGACCAAAATAGTTCTTCCACTATTAAAACAATAATTATTAAATAAAATAAATTCTTCTTTAATTCAACCTTGCTTATCCAAAATAACTGATATATTAGAGTAGACCCGAATAATAAAAGCCATAACATTATAATCCAAATTCTGCTATTTAAGAAAATAATAAAAGCAAAAAAAGATGAAGACAATAAAAAAAATGTTAGAATATTTGCATATAGTGATATGTTCTCTAAGCTATTTACTTTATATTCTTGTTTTTTATGAAAATAATAATATAAATTTCTAAAATACAAGTAAATTACAAAAACTCCAAAAAATATTATTAAATGCCTAAAAAAAGTTTGAGGGATTAAAAGCAAAAAGAAAAATATAGAAATGCTTAAAAATAATGGCAAAATTAAAAAAGATAAAAAATCTATCCAATAATTTAATTGTGAAAATAGCAAGATATTATTGTTGCTTTTCTGAGCTTCAACTGAACTTCTAAAAATTTTTTTATAGCTAATTAACCATTGACTAACTATTACAGAAATAATAATTAATAATAAAAAAATAGTAAAATAAATATTTTGTTTTAAGTAAAATATTTGTTCAAACAATGCTAATAATATAATAGACTCTAAAAATGGAATAAATTTAACCATATTTTTAAGCCAAAATTCTATTCTTTATTATTATAATCAAAAATTGATATTATCCATTCTACTAAAAATAATAGATTACCATTACTGGCAGAAAGAGAAATTCCTTAAACGCGTTTTTATCAATGAACATACTCTAAAATGAAGCAGAATTAAAAATAAAACCAATTTAGCTATATTTCTTTTATATAAAAACAGAAAAACATTATACACTTCTATCTTTATTTATAAATTTGCTTATAATTTTCAATCAATCTTTTTATTTTTTCTTCTAAATTTTCATCTAAATCACCTAATTTACTAATTTTTTCCAAAGTTCCTCTACCAACTTCTTCTAAATATTGATTTAATCCTTTTTCAAAGTCAATAATTTTATCACTTGGTATATCATTAAACAAGCCATTAATTGCTCCATATAAAATCATAACCTGATTTGCCATAGGAAGCGGTTTATATTGTTCTTGCTTTAAAATTTCTGTTAAACGTTTTCCTAATTCTAACTGCTTTTGTGTTTGTTCATCTAAATCAGAACCAAATTGCGCAAAAGCTGCTAGCTCTCTATATTGAGCCATTTGTAAACGAAGTTTGCCAGCTACTTTTTTAATCGCCTTTGTCTGCGCAGCTCCACCAACTCTTGATACTGATAATCCAATATTAATCGCCGGTCTAATTCCTTGATAAAATAAATTTGGCTCTAAATAAATTTGTCCATCTGTAATAGAAATAACATTAGTAGGTATGTAGGCAGATACATCGCCAGCTTGTGTTTCAATAATAGGAAGCGCTGTTAATGAACCTCCACCATATTCTTTGTTTAATTTTGCAGCTCTTTCTAATAATCTTGAATGAAGATAGAAAATATCCCCTGGATAAGCTTCTCTTCCTGGGGCTCTTTTTAATAAAAGCGAAATTTGGCGATAAGCAACTGCATGTTTTGACAAATCATCATAAACAATCAACACATCCCTACCTTTATCCATAAAATATTCTCCAATAGCGCATCCACTATATGGCGCAATATAATTTAATGCAGCAGAATCGCTTGAGCCAGCAACAACTACAATAGTATAATCCATAGCGCCATACTTTTTTAATTCATTAACAATCCTAGCTATTTTTGATTCTTTTTGTCCAATAGCAACATAAATGCAAATCATATCTTGATCTCTTTGATTGATAATAGTATCAATTGCAATAGCTGTTTTTCCTATTTGCCTGTCACCAATGATTAGCTCTCTTTGTCCTCTGCCAATTGGAATCATTGAATCAATGGCTTTAATTCCAGTTTGAACTGGCTGATTAACTGACTCGCGCATAATAATACTTGGCGCATTTTTTTCTATTGGATAAAATTCTGTAGCTTTAATTTCCTCCTTGCCATCTATTGCATCTCCTAATGGATTTATTATTCTTCCAATCATTTCTTCGCCAACAGGAGTTTGTAAGATTTTTCCAGTGCTTTTAACAATATCACCTTGCTTAATATTTGTATAATCACCTAAAATAATAGCTCCTACTCTATCTTGTTCTAAGTTTAACGCAACTCCATAATTTTTTTGTTCTCTATTAAAATTATGATTTTCTGATTGGTTTTTAGTAAATTCTAACAATTCATTTGACATTACTTCTGTTAGTCCACTAATCTGAGCAATTCCATCACCTGACTTGATTACAGTTCCAATTTTCTCAATCCTTGTTTCTAGTTTAAGTCCTTTGATTTCTTGCTTTAATTGTTCAATGATAAAATCCTTAGTATTAGACATAAATATAATATTAAATAATTTTACTCTTTAATTTTTGTAATCTTCCATTTAAACTATAATCAATTATAATGTTGTTAAATTTAATTATAACACCACCTAATATATTTTTATCTATTAAGTTTTTTATATTGAGTTTTTTAGCTTTTGATAATTTTATAATTTCATTATTTAACATTTCAAAAATATTATAGCTTAATTTTCTAGCGCTTACTATTTTTACATTAACTATTCCTTGTTTTTTAAACCATATCTTATTAAATTCATCAATAATATCATCAAACTTTAGTAAATCATTATTATTCATAACTAAACCCGTAAAATTCTTAACAATCTTTTTAACCTCATCTCTGTTATCTTCATTTTCAAGACTATCATATAAAGCAATAGCATATTGTTTTGAGCTTATCATAAATTTTTATTATTTATATCATTAACTATTTTTTCTACTATTCTTTTATCTTCTTCATCATCCATTTTTTCTTGTAAAATTTTTTCCACAGATAATACTATTAATTCTGCTATTTCTTTCTTAATTTCATTAATTGTTTCTTTTTTTTCTAACCGTAATTTTTCCTTTGTTTTGTTTATTAAATCCCCTGTTTCTTTTTCAATTTTTTTTATTATATTATCTCTTCTTTCATTAGCCTTTTTCTCTGCTTCCCTTATAATATTTAACTCTTTTTCTTTAGCTTTCTTTATAATAGCCTCTTTTTCTCTTTCTGTATTTAATAATTTTTCTTCTATTTTCTTTGCATTATCTAAACTTTCTCTAACTTTTCTTTCTCTTTTTTCCATTAAATTTAAGACTGGTTTATATAAAAATTTATACAATATAAAAAGAAGTAATGAAAAATTGATTATTTGAGCAATTAATAATCGCCAATCAACACCTAATTTATCAAACAGTTCCATATAATGAAATGTAAAATTTAAACAAATTTAATAATTAAAGCAACCACTAAGGCGTAAATAGCAATAGCTTCAGCAAAAGCTATAGCTAAAATCATACTTGTTTGAATTTTTGATGCAGCTTCTGGATTTCTGCCTATAGCTTCTAAGGCTTTTCCAGCTAATAAACCAATCGCTATACTAGGGCCAATTGATCCTAAACCAATAGCAAGGGTGGCAGAAAAAGACTTTGCCATTTCTAAATAAGCTTCAGCATTAGTTAAGTGTTCCATAAATTTTTACAATAGTTTTATTTTTTGGTTTGAATTATAATGTATTGATTTTATTTTTAAAAAACAAATAATCCAAATTTTAAAAAATAAAACTATTATCTTAAAATAATAATTTAAAATAAAATAATATTTATTCTTCTATTTCAGTGCACCCTACTTTTAAAAATATAAGAGTTAACATTGAAAATATTAAAGCTTGAATAAATCCTACAAATAATTCTAAAAATAAAAAAGGCAATGGCAATATATTAAAAAAATATGGAAGTAAAAATAATGATATTATTAATACTACTTCACCTGCAAATATATTTCCAAATAATCTGAAAGAAAAAGAAATAATCTTGGCTAATTCAGATATTATTTCTAAAATACCAACAAATGTCCCAACAACATAAGGTTTTTTAAATGGATTGACAAAGAATCTCTTTGAATATTTTTTAATTCCCATTGCTGTAATACCTAAAATCTGCACAGAAAAGACTGAAATTAAAGCAATTGATAAGGTAACATTTAAATCAGAGCTTGATGATCTAATAAAGGGTTTTATTACTTCTTTTCCGTTGTTGATTTCCTTAATGCCAATAGTTCCTAATCCTGGCAATATTTCTACCCAATTTGACAAAATAACAAAAATAAAAATACTTGCAACAAGTGGAAAAAATTTCTTGCTTTGTTCTCTTGATCCAGTAACACTGTCAACTAAATTAAGCAAACTCTCTAAAATATATTCTATAATATTTTGTATACCACTAGGAATTGTTTTAAGTCTTTTGTTTAAAAAAAATGAAAATATAATTAACGATAATACAATTGCTGTTGATATTAATAAAGTATTTGTTACTGGAAAATTCCATAAATAGAAAATCGGTTCTGCTGAAATAGAAATATGCATAAACTAATTATTTTTACTCTCACTTATTTTTTTAATGGTTTTGCTTGCCTTAAAATAAACAATATAACTTGATATTATAATTGATAAAAGTATTGAAACCATAAATAAATAAGGCGAGGAATTAAATTTTTTATCTAAAATCCTACCAATTAAAGCTAAAACAATCAATGGGATTGTTATATTATAACCTAATTGCCAAGCAAATGCAATAGGTGACCAATTAATATTATTTTTCTTTTTATTTTTCATAATTCTCAAATGTATAACTTTTATAAAATATCTATAACACTATTATTGAATGTGCTTGCTTTAAAATTTCTGGCAAAAATGGCTTTAATACATTTATCATTCTAATAAAACTTGGCGCGTATTCTGATTGAGATAATAATCTGTCAAACCAAAATCCTATTGAATAACGGCTTAGAATATATAAGATAGTGCCAATAACTAAACTACCTTCAATAAAACCTAATATTGCTCCTAATAATCTGTTAAATGTTTTTAAAAATGGTATAATAGCAATGAAATTAAAAATTTTATCTATCAAATAAAAAAATAAACCAGATAAACGATTGATTAAAATAAAAATTAGAATAAATGAAGTAGCTTTAACTATTGTTTCAATTTCAAATTTACCAACATAATGTTGTAAATAATTATAAACTAACAAATAATAGTGTCCTGCAACCCATACGCCAATTATTACTCCAATTACAGAACCAAGCGCTGTAATAAAGCCAACAAAAAAATCATAAAACACAAAAGAAAAAAGAATAACTATTAGAATAAGATCAAAAATTTGCATAAAAAAATTAAAAAAATAGAAACTAAATTATTATGATTTAATTTCCATATCATAACAACTTAGTTCTTCATATAAAAGCTTGATTAAGGAATTCCTATTAACATAGAATACTGCTAATGCAATAATATGAAAGTTAAACTCCTTACCATAAGGCTACCTTTATATACTTTGTCAATCTTACTCAAATTTTTGGATTGTGTATCCATTAGGGCTAAGTTTTGTAAAATCAATATCTTTACATTGTCCGCTTCCTTTATTTTTACTCTTCTTCTCAAAATTTGTAATTTGTAAAATATAAAAATTCTTACATCCTGTATCTTCTTTTGTAAATCTTTGATAACGATAATAATAAATAACATTATTTATTGGATCAAATGGAATATGATCAATAAATTTCTCTTTTTTTAAAATACTTAAAAAATTATTATTATTACTACCTGTTGAAGTAACGCTATTTTCCCAGCCTTGATTGTCATCACTATTTTCCTTAGGATAATAACCATGCTTATCATGATATAAATCAAGAGCTTTAACAATTTGACTAATATCAGCTCGTCTTTTTGCATCCCTAGAATAAGCTTGTGCATCTTTAAAAAAAACTAAAAAAAAGCTACTTAAAAATAAAACTATTAAAATAGCTAATAAAAATTGCAACTTGCGATAACTTAATCTATTTAATATCTCTTTCATAAATTAAAAAAAATATTATTATAGCAAAATTTAATAATATCATCAAACCCTTAAATGTCCCTTATCTTTCTAATGTCGCTTAATTAAAAATGCCACAATGCGCTTATACAGTGGAAAAAGCTAAATGCTAAATAATATTATATTATAAGTTGCGCATAATTAGTATATTGGCCCAT
>JALTFF010000096.1 GCA_027007465.1 bacterium
TTTGTTTAAAAAAGGAAAAGCAATAAGGAGAATTGAGGAAAAAAATTTAGTAAAAGAACTAGTAAAAGAAGTAAATAAAATGGCAAAATATGCGAGCCAAAAATAAAACATTTCAACAAATAGGAGGTATTGTTTCAGAATTTATTAAAAGATATGGAATTTCTAATCAGGTTAAAACATCTCTAATTTTGGAAAAATTTACTCAAATTGCAAATAAAATTTTGTCAGAAAATATTAGTTCAGAAATAAAGCCAGTTTATTTGAAAAATAAAATTTTAGCAGTAGCTTGTTTGTCATCAATTGCTGCTCAAGAATTACAATATCAAGAAAAAGAATTATTACAAAGACTGAATACAGAAATTGGCTATAAAGCTGTTGAAAAAATAAAATATTTAATTTAGAGTTAAGATATTTACTAAAGAATTGTTTTAGAATTTTACTTTTTTATTGCTCTTGAAATCGTTTTATTTCACATAATAGGAATATGGAACATTAAAAAGTTGGCTCTATATAGAAATGAGCTAAGTTATCTTTCAAGTTATCTATAGTTTAGCCGCTCACATAAAGTGACCTGCTGTATATTAAATAATTGCTTATTAAATAAAATTGTTGTATATTATTTATAGTATTAATTGTTAGACCTATGACATTAAAAAAATATCTTATTGTAATGTCAATTTCAACTTTGGTTTGTTGGGCTACTTGGATAAGTGTATTATTTATAATAAATCCAAAAAAAACAAATTGGTTAGGGCTTTTATTTTTCTATGCATCATTATTTTTAGCTTTATCTGGTTCAATGGCAATATTAGGATTTTTAATTAGATTTATAGCATTAAAGCAAGAATTAGTTTATTATCAAGTGATAACTGCTTTTAGACAATCATTTCTTTTTGCTTTTTTAATCATAGCTATTTTATTTTTAAAATCTAAATCAATGCTTTATTTCTGGAATGTTATTTTTTTAATATTAGGATTAACAGCATTAGAATTTTTCTTAATATCATATAAAAAAAATTAATAATTTGAATTATGAAATTTTTTAAAATAAAATTATTTAGTTTTAGCTAAATAGTTATTAAAATTTACATTTTGTAATTCAATGTTAATACTAAACTTATGTATGAGCTAAAAAAAATAAATCCAAATTCATATGGGAAAATGGTAGCTTATCTATTAGGTTCTATTGTCTTCTTTTTTGTTTTAACTATTGATTTGTTTAAAATTTTTATTCAAATTTATTCTAAAAATATTTATAAATTATCTATTATTGTATTTGAAATAGGCATAGCTTTACTTAGTGCGGTTTTTATTGCTTTTATAATACTTTTATTTAGCTATATCATAGCTTATTTAGTAGCTATTTTATATAATTATGGATCTAAAAAATTTGGAGGATTAAGATTTACTTTTGAATTAAAAGACAAGAATTTGGTGAATAATTTTAAAAAAGAGGATAAACCTGAAGTAAAAAATTTTAATCTAAATAATTATTAAATAATTTTTAAATTTTAAACATATGATTCAATCATCAAAAGACATTTTATTTTTAGTAATTGCTTTCTGTATTCTCTGGCTTACTATTTTTACAGCCTGGATTTTCTATTATGCAGCTATGATATTGAAGCAAATTTTTCACATTATTAAAGAGGCAGAAAATAAAATTGAGATTATAGATGAATTAATTAATATGATGAGAGAGAAGATAGAGCATAGTGTTTCTTATTTAGTTTTAATTACAGAAGGGATTGAAAAATTGATTAAGATTTTTAAGGGACCAAGAACAAGTATAAGAAAAAAAATAAAAGTAAAAAAAGAATAATTTGAATAAATTAATCTTTATTTCTAAAAATCCTGTTTTTTGTTATTTCTGCCTACGCGTCGCCTAATTCAGGCTAATATAGGTAAAATGAGCACTAAGGAGCTAAGCTCCTTTTATTAAAATATAAAGCTTATGCGTTTTACACATTTACATGTGCA
>JALTFF010000097.1 GCA_027007465.1 bacterium
TTCAGATGATTGGTATTATGGCAAAGATAATAAGGCAATGGAAAATATTTTTGCTAATATGATTGATTCTGTTAATCAAGGCAAGGAAGAGCCATTAACCCAGATTGTTTCATTAGCTGCTAAAAAGATTCAACAAACAGTTCATTAAATAAAGCTATTATAATGTTAAAAAAATTATTAAAAATGAAGTATTTTTTTATTAGTATTTTTTTATTTGTTCCATTAAATGTTTTTGCTTGGGGCCCCTTAGTAACAACAAAGGATGGCAGTCTGTCTGATCTAATAAAAATAATATTTAAAATAGCCAGAATGATTTTAGGCATTACTGGCAGTTTAGCTTTGTTAATGTTTGTTGTCGGAGGTATAATGTTAATGATTTCTGGTGGAAACTCTGAAAATGTTGACAAAGGAAAAAAAATTATTACAGGAGCAGTTTGGGGAATTGTTATTGTTTTTACTTCTTGGTTAATTGTTAATTTTATAATTATAGCTTTAACTAATGGAAATTTGAGTGATATAGGCAAATTATTTGGCAAGCCATGGAATGAATTACCAGGTAAATAAATTATTTTTAAAATAGCAATTTAGTTCTTTGTATAGTATTATTAAACGTAGAAAAGAGCTAATCTTCTTGTAATTTGGGAGATTAGCTTATTTTCCAAAAAATAATTTGGTTTTTCGTGTGAAATTTATTTGTTAGATGAGCGTACTTTTCGTAAAAAGTATTTATAGTAAAATAATTATAATTATGATATAATTATTTTAATAAAAATTTTTGATTTAACATTTTAGAGAAAGGAGGTGAAAAGATGAAAAAATATAAGAATTACTTAGCTTCATTAGCTATTCTAAGCTTAGTTTTAATGCCTGTTTTTGTATTTGCCGCGGACTTAGATGTTGGTGCAAATTATGCTAGCAATATTGGCTTGGGAGACAAAGATCCAAGAGAGATTGCCGCATCTGTTGTTAATATTTCATTGGGATTTTTATCAATTGTCGCAGTGATAATTATCTTACTTGGTGGTTTTAAATGGATGACAGCAGCTGGGAATGATGATAAAGTAGATGAAGCAAAAAAATTAATTACAGCTGGAATTATTGGTTTAATAATTATATTAGCTGCATGGGGCATTGCCAAGTTTGTTATAGATAAATTATTAACAGCTACAAATGCTAATGTTGGTTAATAAAATATTTAGTATTTTAGAAAATTAGTTTTAGAAATAGAAAAGCGCCATTAAATGCGTATTAAATTTATTTTATGCTAAAAATAATTAAAACAAAAAATTTTAGCAAAGTATTTTGCGTTATTTTATTATTTTTATTTTTTTTAATTCATCCAGTTTTGGCTATTGATTCTCCTGACAAAGGAAGTGGATTTAACCCTGAAAAATATGGGTTGGAAAAGACTTCTGATATGGCTGAAATACCTAAAAATCAAGATCCAGCAGTAATTATTGGGAAAATAATTGGTGCTTTGCTTTCTTTTTTAGGAATAGTATTTTTTGTTTTAATAATTTATGGCGGTTTTCAATGGATGACAGCTGGAGGTAATGAGGAGCAAGTGAACAAGGCAATTGATATGATAAAGAGTGCGATTATAGGTCTTATAATTATAATGGCAGCTTATTTAATTACAAGGTATATTGGAGAGCAAATATTTAATGCAGCTGGAGGACAAGGTTAATAAAAAAAGATAAATCTAAATGCGCTTAATATACTTTATTATTCTTTAAAATTTTTTAATATTTCTAGTCCCTTTTTAATGCTTTTTAATAAAGTCCGCCCGGAATTCACCGGGCGGACTTCAGAGAGTTTAGCATTTTTCTTGTTAAAATTATTATCCCTGCTTATTGAATTACGACACAGACTGAGCAGAGCTAGGAATTTTTTAAATCCAAAGCTGAGCTTTTCTTTGCGCAATGTTCAATACTATGTGTTTTATTAAGCAAATCCTTTGTTATTAATTACTCTGCTCATTTTGATCTGTATGTCCTATCTGGACATAGACAGGATATACAGATAGGTTGTGCACAAGCACACAGGCAGAAACGACAGAAAAACGCAATTTGTTTTCCAATAATCACATTCATTGCAATTGTACATTTGTCTATTCTACTAAACAGGCTCGTAAAGGAGTTTAGCTTCTTTTCTTTGTTAATCTTGTTTTTTAAAATAAAATAAAACAGAAAGATTTCTCCTTTACATTATTTAGTCAATAGACACTTTTCAGACAAGATGTTAGAAAAATTTGCGGAAAATATATAATTAGAATGCAAAATAATAATATACAAAAAGTAAAAAAGCTCGGTATAAATTTGATAGTTATATTTTTATGGCTGTTTTTAATATTTGATAATTATGTTCTTGCAAGTGATTGGGGTGAGAAAAGCGGATTAGATAAGACAGCTAATAAAATGGGATATATTAAAGAAAAAGGAAGTGCTTCTGGTCAGGTAATTACTAAATCCCCTGAAATATTTTTTGGTTTAATAATTAAATCTGCGCTTTCTTTTTTAGGAGTTGTCTTTTTAGTTTTAATGATTTATGCTGGTATACAATGGATGCAGGCTGGCGGTAATCAAGAAAAGATAGATAAAGCTAAAAATATAATTGTTAATTCAATTATTGGTTTGGCTATTATTATAAGCGCTTATGCGATTACTTATTTTATTATGCGCCATTTTATTATTTAACTTTTCAATCAAAATGAATAAAAATAGTTTTAAAAATTTTTTATTATTAATGTTGGTTATAACCTTAGGATTTTTTATTCAAGCTAATTTTACTCATATAGCTAATGCAGGTATTGATAACTGGAGTGATAAGCTTGACAACGCAGCTGGTCAAAATGGCGCTGGATATATGACAGGCGTTGGTAGAGATGATCCATTTAAAATAATTAGCATAGGTATTCAAATAGTTCTTTCTCTATTAGGTATTATTTTCTTAGGTTTAATAATTTATGCTGGTATACGATGGATGAAGGCTGGTGGCAATGAAGAAGAAGTTAACAAAGCAAAAGATATAATTACTAGCTCAATTATTGGTTTATTAATTGTTTTAGGAGCTTATGCAATAAGTTTTTTTGTGGTAAAATATTTAGGAAGCGCAGGCTTAGTAAAAAAATAAATTATGTTAAAGTTTAATAAAAATTTATTATTTTTAGATTTTATAGTAATATTAGCTTTATTTTTAATATTTAATATTAACTCTATTTCAGCTATTACATCAAAAATAGAAAAAAAATCTCAAAATAATCAGCCTATTATAGGTCAAATGGAAAATGTAGCTGAAAAAGGTGGATATGATGTGTCAATTAAAGATGAGAAAAAAATTATACCTCATTATGTAGCTCCTATCATTAATGCTTTTCTTTCTCTTTTAGGCATTGTTTTTTTAGCTTATATTATTCATGGAGGATATGTTTGGATGATTGCGCGAGGTGAAGAAGAATTAGTTACAAGAGCTAAGAATATAATTAAAAGAGCTATTATTGGACTTTTAATTGTTATTAGCGCTTGGGCTATTACAGAATTTGTTCTAAAAAGAGCACTAGGAATTTAATTATGAATAAAAATTTATTGGTTAAAAAATTTATAAATTATTATAAAAAATTGCAATTTTTTTATATTTTAGTCGCAATTTTAATTGTGTTTGTTAATAGTGCCATTGCAGGACCTATTAGCAATCCAAACATAATAGTTAATCCAGCAAAAGAAGCTGCTCAACAAGCTAAATATGAAGTAGGAAAAAAAGGAAGCTTAGGATTTACAGCTTCTATAATTGTTAGAGGATTTCTTATAATTCTCGGAACTATTTTTATTGGATATTTAATTTATGGAGGTTATGTTTTAATGATGGCAAAAGGAAATCAAGAAGAAGTGACTAAAGCAAAAGATACAATAACCCATGCCTTAATTGGGCTTATTATTGTTTTATCAGCTTATGCCATTACTTATTTTATTTTTGAGATTTTAGTTGGAGACTGGAGAGGCGCTTGGTCTAATGATTTTGGTGGTTAGTTTTTAGTATTTTAATATTGTTTAAGACTTAAATTTTAATTTAATATTTTTAATCCAAGATCTTTTAGTTGTTTTTCATTTATTTCAGAAGGGGTATTCATCATTACATCTCTGGCTTGACCATCTTTTGGAAAAGCATAATTATCTCTTATAGATGGCAAATCCCATAAAATCATTAAAATTCTGTCAAGTCCAGGCGCAAATCCTCCATGCGGAGGCGTGCCATATTGAAAAGCTCTAATCATATGGCCAAATTTTTTATCTACTTCTTTTTTAGAATATCCCGCAATAGTAAAAGCTTTATACATTATATCAACTCTATGATTTCTAATAGCTCCACTTGAAACCTCATAGCCATTACAAGCTAAGTCAAATTGATAAGCTAATATATCTAATGGATTTTTTGTTTCTAAAGCTTTTAATCCTCCTTGCGGCATTGAAAATGGATTGTGTGAAAAATCTATTCTTTCTTTTTCTTGATTATATTCATACATTGGAAAATCAACTATCCAAACCCAACTAAGTTTATTTTTATCTTTTAAATTTAATAAATCACCACATTTATTACGAACCGCTCCTAATGCTTGACAAACTATAGACCACTCATCAGCTCCAAAAAATATAATATCTCCTGATTTTGCTTTAACTTCATCTACTATTTGTTGCGCTAATTTATTGCCTAAAAATTTTACAATTGGCGATTGCAACTCATACTCTTTATCTTTAAAATTTTTTACAACAATATAAGCCAAACCTTTTGCTCCATTATCTTTTGCAATTTCTGTTAAATTATCAATTTGAGCTCGTGTAAATTTTGCCCCATTATCAACTTTTAAAGCATGAACAACTCCCCCTTGCTTTATAGCATTGGCAAAAACGGCAAATCCGCAATTTTTAACCATTTCAGTAATTTGCTTAATTTCTAAGTCAAATCTTAAATCTGGCTTATCACTGCCATATTTATTCATTGCCTGAAGCCATGTTATTCTTTGAAATGGTTTTTTTATAATTTCTTTGTTACTAAATTTTTCTGATAATTCAATCATCAATGGTTCAATTATATTTAAAATATCTTCTTGTTCGCAAAAACTCATTTCCATATCAATTTGATAAAAATCTCCTGGATGTCTATCTGCGCGAGGATCTTCATCTCTAAAGCAAGGAGCAATTTGAAAATATCTGTCAAAACCAGCCGCCATTAGCAATTGCTTAAATTGTTGTGGAGCTTGTGGAAGAGCGTAGAATTTTCCATTATATAGTCGTGAGGGGATTAAATAATCGCGCGCTCCTTCTGGCGATGAGTTTGCTAAAATAGGAGTTTGGATTTCAACAAAATTTAGACTTTCAAAATAATGGCGAATATACTGGATTACTTTATCTCGTTTTATTAAAATATTTTGTAATTTTTTTCTCCTTAAATCTAAAAATCTATATTTAAGCCTTAAATTTTCATTAGTCTTTGTCTTCTTTTCTTCATCAATTTCAAATGGCAGTGGTTTTGACTTTGATAATACTTTAATTTTATCGCATTCAACTTCAATTTTTCCTGTTTTTAATTTTTCATTTATTCTTTCCTTTGATCTGCTTATAACTTTTCCATAAATTTTAATTACCCATTCGCTTCTTAATAAGTCAGCTTGCTCCCATGCTGATTTATTTGTTTGAGGATTAAAAGTGAGTTGAGTTACTCCATAGCGATCTCGTAAATCAATAAAAATAAGACCTCCATGGTCCCTTCGGCGATAAACCCAGCCAGCAAGTTTTACTGTTTTTCCAATGTCTTTTTCAGTTAGTTGACCGCAAGTATGTGTTCTAATCATATTTATTATACATAAGATAATTTCTTATGATTTTATTCACTTGATTGAGAATTTTTTGATTTGTTTTAACTTTTAACAATCTATCACAATTTTGTTTTAAAATCAAGCGAAAAATTTTTATTGTTTGTTCTGAAATATCTTCTTGGCAAATATTTTGATTTTGATTAAAAACATAATCTTTTTTGCAATTTTTACAAATTATTCCGCCTTTTTCATAATTAAAAGCATTTTCACTTGGTTCTAATTTTCTTTTACAAATAACGCAATTATATAATTCTGGCATATAACCCAAGATACTTAGAAATTTTAAAATAAAAATAGAAAATAAAAATTCATATTTATCTTTGGAAAAGTTATAACTACTTTTTAATATAATTAAATAATTTTTTAATAAGTTAAATACTTTTTCATCTTTTTTGCCTTGCTTAATTGTTTTGTTAACTAAATTAATGGCTTGACTAGTATAATAAATTTTTTCTAAATTATTTTTAATTTCAGAAAAATTAGACAAGCAAACAGCTCCAGCTATTTTTTCTAAATTATTAGATTTTATTAAAAATAAATCAACTAAGGAAAATGGCTCTAAATGAGCTGCCATTTTAGAATTTATATTTTTACCACCCTTGCAAATAGCTTTTATTTTCCCATAATCTTTTGTATAGATATTTACTAACAGGTCGTTTTCTCTCCAGTCAATTCTTTTTAATACTATTCCTTGTGTTTTATATGTTTTATACATAATAAAATAATTATATAAATATCTTTTTACTATGCGCGTTAAAAATCTATCATTTTGATATTAGAAAAGAATCCTGCTTTTAAATGAGCTCAACTTCTAAAGGAATTAAGCTCTTTTTAGCTATTGTCAATTATTTAATTTCTCTTTTAACCAATTTTTATAATCTACTTTATCGCTTACTTTATCACGTTGTCCACTA
>JALTFF010000098.1 GCA_027007465.1 bacterium
GCTGAATTTTCTGTTAAACCAACACGGCCAATACCAAAGTTAAAGAAACAAGAAACAGCTGGATTAAGCGCGCCTTTGAATTTCATTTTTTGTCCAGACAAATTTGCTCCTACTAATTTACCCATAATTACAGCTGTTGTGGCTAATTGTGATGGGATAGCTTTGCCAGTCAGCAAATCTTTAGCTTGAGCACAATCGCCAGCTGCCCAAATATTTGAAACAGAAGTTTGCCCAAATTGATTAATTTCAACTCCAAATTTGCCTAAACGACAATTAAGACTTTGAGCTAACTTTGTGTTAGCTCTTACTCCACAAGAGCATATAATTAAATCATACTTAATCTTTCCAACAGAAGTAATGATTTGTTTTTCTTCAATTTTATTAATTTTAATTCCTAATTTTATTTTAATTTTATTTTTTTCTAAAGTGCTTTTTACTTTTTGAGCATAATCAGCATCATAAGCTCCAGGCATTAGCTGATTAGCAATTTCTAAAATAGTTACTTTTGCTTTAGCTTGTTTTAACAAACTGGCAGTTTCAATACCAATTGCTCCGCCGCCAATAACAACTACTTGACTGCCATTCTTTAATGTTTTTTTAATTTTTTTAATATCATTGGCTTGACGAATAACAAAGATATTTTTTTGTTTTTCAATTCCTGGAATAGGTGGAATAAACGGCTTTGCTCCTGTTGCTAAAATCAATTTATTAAATTTAATTTTTTTACCTTTTTTAGTGATGGCAATTTTCTTTTTTGGAAAATCTAAGAAATCAATAACTTGATCAATTAAAAAATCTATTCTATTATTTTTTAGCATTTCATTATCAGAATGGATTATTTTATTTAATTTAACCTTTCCTCCAAGAGCGTATGGTTCTGAGCAACGGACAATAATACCTTTTTCATCCTTTACTATCAAAATTTTTTCACTCGGCGATTTTTTTTTAATTGTTAAGCCAGCTGAAACACCAGCTATTCCCCCTCCAATAATTAAAACATTTGTTTTGATCATAATTTTAAAATTAATAATAATTAGTATAATTATAGCATATAATTTTAATGGTTCAACTGTTTTTAGATTTTGTATTAGCAAATTATAAGATTATCTAATACATGCATTCTTGACATTTTTTTAAAATTTGCTATACTTAAATAGTATTCTAAAGAATACCTCTACTATTTAAAAATAAATAAAATAGTAGAGAAAAAGGTCATTCATAACAAGTTAAATTGATTTTTAATTTTTGAAACAGAAGTTTAAAATTAAGAATCAAAAAGTAGAGATTATATGGCAGAAAAGTATCAAGACCAAGAATTCCTTGAATACATTGTGAAGTCAATTGTATCCAAGCCAGAAGACGTTTCAACAGAAAGAAACGTTGATGAAATGGGAGTTCTTCTTACTCTTAAAACAAATCCTGCTGACATGGGTTATGTCATTGGGAAAAAGGGTCAAACTGCTCAAGCATTGAGGACTCTTTTAAAGATCGTAGGCGCTAAAAATAATGCCAGAATTAACCTGAAGATTGAAGAGCCACAAGGATCAGATAAAGAGAAAATCAATTCTGAAGCTGATGACCTTAAAATATAAAGTTTTTAACTTTATAAAAATTAATTAAAATACAAGAAAGCAGAATTCTAATTAGTGTTCTGGATTTCTTAAACTCCTATTAATCAGGAGCTCAAAAAGCCACAATTTTATTGTGGCTTTTTGTAAATAACTTCTTGGACTATAAAATTTTAAAACTTTAAACAAACAAAATTTACATTTTATAATTCAAGGATATAAATAAATGATTTTTAATATTATTACAATTTTTCCAGAAATATTTGATTCATATTTTTCACAATCTATTATTAGACGCGCTCAAGAAAAAGGAATAATAAAAATCAATATTTATAATCTAAGAAAATGGACAAAAGATAAACACAAAACAGTAGATGACAAACCTTATGGAGGCGGGCCTGGCATGATAATGTTGGTAAAGCCAATTTATCAAGCTATAGAATATATTAAATCAAAATCTAAGTCAGTGAGTAAATCAAATAAATTAAAAACCAAAACAAAAACCATTCTTTTATCAGCTAAAGGCAAACAATGGAATCAAAAAATGGCGCAAGAATATAGTAGGTTAGACAATATTATACTTATTTGTGGAAGATATGAAGGAGTTGATGCTCGTGTTGAAAATTTTGTTGATGAAAAAATTTCAGTTGGAAATTATATTTTAACTGGAGGAGAAATTCCTGCAATGATATTAGTTGATAGTATTACAAGATTGGTGCCAAATGTGATTAAGCCGCGATCTCTTTTAGAAGAAAGTTTTTCTTTTAAGGAAAATGAATTATTACAAGAATATCCTCAATATAGCAAGCCCAAAGTTTTTAGCGCAAAAGGAAAAAAATATTCTGTGCCAAAAGTATTATTATCAGGTAATCATAAGGAAATTAAGCAATGGAGAGAAAAAAATAAGAAAAAGTAAAATATGCAGAAAATTAAAATATTTATAGGAGCATTTTTAATACTAATAATTCTATCAACACCTCTTAATTCATGCAGAACAGCTAATATCCATTTAATTTATAATAAGAGCCAAGCATTAGATAACTATTATAAATATTTTTATAATCGTTATAGCCGACATTTTGATAAGTTTGGTTGGCTTTATGCAGCTCCATCTTATGGCGAAAAAGAATGGCAAAAACCAAAAACCAATAGAATGAGGATGACAATTGTTTCTTATTATAAATATCGCGCTAAAGATATGGATATTATTTCAAGAATTAAGATTAGGCAAACTGTTTTAAAAGTAATTCACAATAGAGAAAAATATAATTCTTTTAATCAAGGAATTGCTTATTTTTTAGTAATTGATGCTTTTAAAAATTTTCCTAATTTATTTACTTACCAAGAAAAGAGGAAAGCTTTAGCAGTTATAGCAGAAAATTTGAACAATGCTTCAGAAGTTAAAGAAAGTGATAATCGCGCGGCTTTGAGCGCTGTTTATTGGTATTGGATAAGTAGATATTTATTAAAAAATAATTGGCTTTGTCCTTTTGATTTTCAGATTATAAAAAAAAGGTTAGATAAAAAAATTAATACTTCTATAAAAGAAACGATTAGTCCAGATTTTTATTATTATGAAAATAAGAAATTTTCATTACATTATATGGCTGTTGAAGCTTATATGCTAGCTCTTTATGGAGATATGACAAAGCAGGTAAAATATGTAATTTATGCAAGAGAATTGACTAAAAATTTAAGGAAGTTTTGTGATAAAAGTGGAAAAGCAGATAATAGCTCAAGTTATCGACCAGTTGGTTTAGGCGCTCAATTTTATTTAATGATGGGTTTGCTTTCTAAAAGATTTGATTATAGTGATGCTAATATATTTTTAACCTATGCAAAAAATAAGCATTTTTTCTCAGATCCAAGATATCCTAATCGTTTAGTTTATACAGACAAAAATGGCAAAAATTTTCATGATGATTATTCATTTGTTAATATGGCAGAAATTTCCTTAAATGTTAAAAGTTTTAAAAGTTTATTTAATCAATGATTTAATCAACTAATAAAGCTGCTCCAATAGCTCCAGAATTTTTAAGTTTTGCCTTAATAATTTTTGTTTTTTTTGCCAAAGGAGAAATAGTAAATTGAGTTTTATATTTTTCAACTTCGCTCATAAATAAATTAGACGATTCTATAACTCCTCCACCAATGACTATAATTTGGGGATCAATTAAATTTATAATATTTGCTAATGCAATACCTAATATTTTGCCTAATTCTTTAAACAAACTTTCAGCTAATTTATCTCCATATTTAGCTTTTTCAGATAATAATTTAGGATTATTTTTTGTTAATTTTTGAAATGATTGTTCTAATGTTATTAAATCATTACTATCAGCAATTATGTGTCCTAATTCCATAGCTGTGCCATGTATTCCTTGATAAATTTTCTTATTTAATAACCAAGAGCCTCCAATTCCAGTTCCTATGGTTATACCTAAGACATTATTATAATCCCTAACAGCGCCTAATTTGCTTTCTGCTAATAAAAAGCAATTAGTATCATTATCTAAAATGATTTTATTTAAATTGAATAATTTTTTTATTTCCTCTTTTAAGCTTAAACCTTCAATAATTTTTATATTAGGGCTAAAAATAATCTTATCTTGATTAAAATTATAAATCCCAGCAATACCAACACCAATACCTTTAACTTCTAATCTTTCCTGATTTGCTTTTTCTAACAATGGTTCAATTAAAGCTTTAAACATTATTAAAAAACTTTCTTTGTCATTTTGCGGTGTTGCTAAATTATAATCAAATAATATTTTATTATCCTTAAATAATATGGCTCGCATATTAGTGCCGCCAATATCAATTCCAATAGAACATTTATTGTTTATATTTGTTGTAGATATCATATATTTTTATTTATTTGGTTGATTTTAGCACATTAAACAGTATAGCGCAAGTAAAAAAAATGTGTTATTATAATTTTGTATGACTAAAAGAAATAAATCATATAAGAGAGTTAAAAATAATTTTTATAAAAAAAAATACATTGAAATTGATCCAGAAATTAAAAAGGGTATTTTAGTTATTACTTTATTAGCTATTACAGGAGTGATTTTGTTAAGTCTGTTTGATTTTGCGGGTGAATTAGGAGCTTATATTAATCATGCTTTAATTTTATTCTTTGGATGGTCGCGCTTTATTGTGCCTATATTTCTTATCATAGTTAGCTTTGCTATATATAGTAAAAATAATTATATTAGAGGGTCTAATGCTTTAGGATCTTTTTTACTTATATTATCTTTTAGCGCTTTACTACATTTATTTATTCCAGTTGAACAAGCTAAGCAAGCTATTTATTTGGGTAAAGGCGGAGGATATATTGGCTTGTTTTTGTCTAGTATATTTTTAAAAACAATGAAATTTTGGGCTTCGCTAATTGTTATTACTTCCCTATTTCTTATATCTGTATCACTTACTTTTAATATAACATTTTATTCTCTCTTAAAAAAAAGTAAAATAATATTAAATATTTTCCACCCATTTATTTTTATTTGGCATAAAATTACCACTAAAGAAGAAAAATATGAAGATGAAGATGAAATTATTGAACCAAGAGAAATTGAAAATGAAGATGAAGAACCATATCCTGATTTAAATTCAGATAAAGTTTCTAGCGAATTTACAACTAGAGATATAAAAGGAGAAAATGATGAAATCAATAAACCAGACAATCTAAAACAAGAACCAACAAAGCCAACTATTTCTCAAGCTAAAATAAAACATTCTTTTTCTAATTCTAAATATAGAAATGTTAAAATTAGCTTACCTATTGATTTACTGCAAGGTAAATACACAAAACCTAGTTCAGGAGATGTAAAGACTAATCAGAAAATTATTAAAAATACATTAAAAAATTTTAATATAGATGTAGAAATGGTGGGTATAAGTGTTGGACCTACAGTTACTCAATATACTTTAAAACCAGCTGAAGGAGTAAAACTGTCACAAATTACTACGCTTCATAATGATCTATCTTTAGCCTTGGCTGCGCATCCAATTAGGATAGAAGCGCCTATACCAGGTAAGTCCTTAGTTGGCATTGAAATTCCTAATCAAAAAATAGCTATTGTTCGCTTAAAAGAAATAATATCGTCGCGTATTTTTAAAGAAAGAAAATCAAATATGATGATTGCCCTGGGGAAAGATGTGTCTGGCAAACCATGGATAGCTAATTTAGAAGGTATGCCGCACTTATTAGTTGCTGGATCAACTGGTTCTGGAAAGAGCGTGATGCTTAATTCTATTATTATTAGTTTGCTCTATCAAAATAGTCCAGCTAATTTAAAATTTATTTTAATTGATCCTAAGAGAGTAGAATTAACTATTTATAATAATATACCTTACTTACTATCACCAGTTATAACAGAAGTGAGTAAAACTATAAATGCTTTAAAATGGGCAATTGGAGAGATGGAGAAAAGATTTGAAATTTTATCTCAAGCTGGCAGAAGAGATATTAGCCATTATAATAGGCAAACAAAAGATAAAATGCCATATATAGTTATAATGATTGATGAATTAGCTGATTTAATGACAGTTGCTGGCAATGAAATTGAGGGATTAATTGTAAGGCTTGCTCAAATGTCGCGAGCTGTTGGAATTCATTTAATACTTTCAACTCAAAGGCCTTCTGTTAATATTATTACTGGGCTTATTAAGGCTAATATTCCTAATAGAATAGCTTTTTCTGTAACTTCAATGGCTGATTCTAGAACAATTATTGATTGTTCTGGAGCTGAAAAACTTTTAGGAAAAGGAGATTTGCTTTTTCTTTCAACAGACATATCAAAGCCTGTACGTCTACAAGCAGCCTATGTGTCAGATGATGACGCTAGAAGAGTTGCTCAATACTTAAAACGATTAGGCCCACCAGAATATAACCAGAATGTTACTGAAAAGCAAACTTCTTTACCTGGCTTTGGAATGGGACAGAGTGGAGATGAGGATGATTTATTAGAGCAAGCTAAAGAACAAGTAGTCAGAGCTGGCAAAGCATCTGCTTCTTTATTGCAAAGACGTTTAAGAATTGGATATGCAAGAGCTGCAAGATTGTTAGATTTATTAGAGGAGCAAGGGATTATTGGACCTTCTAATGGAGCAAAACCAAGAGAAGTTTTATCAGAAAACATAGAAGAGACTATGTTTGAAATGCCAGATAATTTTTATAGCAAGAAAAGAGATGGCTCAAAAGATGATGTTGGTGATTTAGAAAGTGAAAATTCATTAGAGAAAGTAGTAAATGATAATGAGAATAAACAAAAATATAAAAATATTACAGAAGATAATAAATCAGATTTTGAAAATAAAATTCATATACCAGAAGTTAATACTAAGCTCAAGTCAGAAGATCATCATAATGGCAAGAATATGATTCAAGAAAATGATTTAGATAATCAATCTAATAGTGAAGAACAAGAAAGAGATAAAAAATTTAATCAAAGAGATGAGGACGAAGAGTATTTTAACAAACTTTAAATTTAATCTTTTTAAATTTAAATATTAGAACTTTTATGAATTTTTTTATTTTTCGTAAAATTGAAAATGGCGAGAGCACTGTTGGTGATATATTGAAAAAGAAAAGAGAAGAGAAAAATTTAAATATTGATAAGATTGCCAAAGAACTAAAGATTAATCCTAAATATCTTAAAGCATTAGAAAAAAGCGAATATTACCTGCTTCCAGGCGATATATATGCGATTAATTTTTTAAAGCAATATGCTCATTATCTTAGAATAAATTTTCCTAAAATAAAAAAAATATATTTGCGAGAAAAGAAAATTTATGATACTCTACAAGAGGAAAATTCAAAATCCAAATTTAAAGTTCCTAAAAGTCATTTTTTATTAACATATAGTTTTATTAAGAATTTTAGCTTGGTTATTATTGTAATCATTTGCCTTGGTTATTTAGGTGTTAAGTTGAATAACATAATAGAACCACCAGAACTTTTGATTATAACACCCAATAAAGATTTTATAACTAAAAAGAATAATATTGATATTAAAGGTAAAACACAACCTGGAGTTATAATTATGATTAATAATGAAAAAGTTGTTAGTGACAAGAATAATAATTTTCAAAAAAATATTATTTTAAAGAATGGCTTAAATATTATTAAAATACAAGCTAAAAAGAAATATGGCAGAGAGAAAATAATTATAAGAAGAATATTAAAAAAGTAAAAATATGTCTAATGAACAAAAAACAATTAAAAAAAATCAAGATAAAGAACAGCAAATTCGTTCTAAAATGGCAAACGAGGCAATAAATCAAATTAAACAAAGATTTGGTCAAGGAGCTATTATGAGGTTTGGTGAGGCAAAAAGAATAGAAGTGGAAACAATACCAACAGGATGTCTTTCTTTAGATATTGCTTCTGGAGCTGGTGGAATGCCTCGTGGTCGTATTGTGGAGATTTTCGGGCCAGAGTCTAGTGGAAAAACAACTTTAGCTCAACATATCATAGCTGAAGTGCAAAAAATAAATGGCACTGCTGCTTTTATTGACGCAGAGCATGCTTTAGATCCAGAATATGCTAAAAAAATAGGAGTAAAAATAGAGGATTTAATAATTTCTCAACCAGACACAGGTGAAGAGGCATTAGAAATATTAGAGACATTAGTGAGATCTAATGCAGTTGATATAGTAGTTATTGATAGCGTTGCCGCTCTTGTGCCTAAAGCAGAAATTGAAGGTGAGATGGGAGATAGCCATATGGGATTACAAGCGCGGTTGATGAGTCAAGCTTTGCGTAAATTAACTGGTATTGTTTCTAAAACAAAAACATCAGTTATTTTTATCAATCAAATTAGACAAAAAATTGGAGTTTTTTTTGGAAATCCAGAAGTTACTACTGGTGGAGTAGCCTTAAAATTTTATTCTTCTATGAGAATTGAAGTGCGTCGAGCAGCTCAAATTAAGCAAGGAGATAAAATAATAGGTAATAGAGTAAAAGTTAAGATAGTAAAAAATAAGATTGCCCCACCATTTAGAACAACTGAGTTTGATATTATGTATAATGAAGGAATTTCAATTAGTGGAGATTTGTTAGATACAGGAGTGGCTTATAATATTATATTAAAATCTGGGAATTCTTATAGTTATAATGGGATAAAATTAGGAGTGGGCAGAGAAAATGCTAAAAGATTTCTCAAAGAAAATAAGAAAATAATGGATGAGATTAGAAAGAAAGTTTTAGATAAGGTAGATTCAGAAAGAGAATTATAGTAATTTTAAATAAAAAGGATTTAATTTTTAAATTATTAAGAAGTCAAATTTTAAGATTATAATGCGGACCCGATGGGACTTGAACCCATGATCTTCGCCGTGACAGGGCGACGTGTTAACCAGCTACACCACGAGTCCTTATTTTAAAAATAAAAATTCTTCTTTTGCCATTTTTTGAATGTTAACAAAACAATGAACCACTTAAATAATATTATATAAAAAGATAACATCAATTACTTTGGATAATGTTTAATGGATTTCTTCTTTCACTTAGAACGACAAATTTAGTATTCCTATTAGATGGGCAGTATTAATTATAAAAAACTAATCTAATAAAACTTTATTATTTTATTTCTTCAATTATCTTTTTTAAAATTTTTTTATTATTAACTGCTAAGTCAGCTAAAATTTTCCTATCTATTTCAATTTTATTTTTTTTCAATTTATTTATAAATTGAGAATAAGATAAGTTATATTCTCTTACAAAAGCATTTATTTTTATTTGCCAAAGCGCTCTTTTATCTGACTTTTTTTTCTTTCTGTCATTATAGGCATGGGCGCCTGCTTTTGTAACAGCCACTTTAGCTAATTTAGGTAATTTTTTTCTACCCCACTTATAGCCTTTAGCTTGTTTTAAAAGTTTTTTTCTTTTTTTTAAATGATTTTTACCTCTTTTTACTCTTGGCATAGAAATTTTTTAAAAAATGATTGATAAAATTAAGAATAAGGCAATAATATTTTTATTGTCTTTTTTATTGATTTATTAATTTCACTATCCCTTCTTTTGTTTCGCGTGATTTTTCCTGTTTCTCTAGTATTAAAATGATCCTGACCAGATTTTCTTTTGATAATTTTTTTAGCGCCAGTAATTCTTAAACGTTTTTTAGTTGCTTTATTTGTCTTAAGTTTTGCCATATATTTATTAATTTTTATTAAATATTATTGCTGTTAATTTTCCATTTTCCTTTGTTAGTGGTTGTTCTTCAATAATATTAAAATTTTCTATATTTTTTAAGCTATTTATAAAATTTTTAATTATTTCAAGGGCATTTGAAAGATGCGCTTTTTCTCTTCCTCTTAAAGTCATTTCTATTTTTAATTTATTTCCTTTTTCTAAAAATTTTTTAGCCTGCTCTAACCTAAATTCTAAATCATGCTTGGAAATTCTAAAAGATAATCTTATACCCTTAATTTCATATTTTTTAGATTGGTTTCTTTGCTTTTGTTGCTTTTTTTCCATTTTATATTTTAACTTTCCATAATCCATTATTTTACAAATAGATGGGTCTGCTTTTGGTTGCACTTCTACTAAATCTAACCCTTTTTCTTGCGCCATTTTTAGGGCTTTTCCAGTGCTTATTTTTCCAATATTATTATTTTCTTCATCAATTAAAATAATATAAGGGTCTTTAATAAATTGGTTTATTTTATATCTAAATTTTATAGGTTTTTTGTATTTAGGTTTTCGCCTTATTCTTCTCATAAAGTTGTGGAGATGGCGGGAGTTGAACCCGCGTATAATAAAAATTTTTAAATTATTCTACAAGTTTAGTTAGTTTAATGTTTTGACAGTAAAATAAAAACTAACAAAAAAATACTGTCTATCCTTTTTTTGCTTTCAATTTTAATAATAAAGGAACTTATTAAAATCTAAGCCTGAGAAGATGACACCTAATTATCAATTTACAGGCATTATTGATAAAGAGATGGCTGCTAAATTCTAAATAAATTTAAGCAGCAAGAGCATAAGCAGGTTGAAAGTTAATGCTAAAGGCATCAGCTAAAACATTACCTACTTTGCTTGATAAGTTTTTTGCACTTATTTTTTATAAGCTTTGTTTTAAGTGAAAGCTTATCAATCACTACTTGCATAATGTTAAATAACTTTTATTAGCGATTCCCTACATCCCCTTTTTTATAATTTATTTTTCATTTCCCTTCTTATTTTTTTGTCTACTTCTCTTTTTCTAATTACTTCTCTTTTATCAGCTTTTTTCTTTCCTTTTGCTAAAGCAATTTCTATCTTAATTAAACTGCCTTTAGTATATACTTTTATTGGCACTATTGTCAAGGACTTGGCTTTTTTTAATTCTAAAATTTTTTTAATTTGCTTCTTTTGTAAAAGCAATTCTCGCGAACGATAAGGATCATAATTAATATTCTTATCAGCATATTTATAAATTGGAATATGGGTATTTACTAAATATACTTTTGGCAACTTGTTATTTTCTTCCTTAAAGACAATATAGGAACCTTTTAAATCAATATGACCTGTTTTAATTGATTTAACCTCGTGGCCGAGTAATATTAAACCAGCTTCTAATGTTTGCAAAAGTTCATAATCAAATTTAGCTCGTTTGTTTATAGCAATAATAGACATAGGTTAAATAAAAATTGAGTAGTGTAATCAATTTATAGCATATTTTTATTATTTTTAAAAATATGTTATAATGAAATTATAAAATTAAAGTAAAATTAAAAAAATGAGTAAAGAAATTTTTAAAAAAGACAAAAAAGATATTGAAGAAAATAAAGTAATTGCTGCTCTTAGTTATATTTTTCTTTTATGTCTTATACCACTTTTAGCTAAAAAACAAAGTGAATTTGCCCAATTTCATGCAAAACAAGGCTTAATTATTACTATTATTTGGTTTATTGTTTGGATAATTGGAATTATACCTGTATTAGGTTGGATTTTATCTTTTGCAGCTGATATTGCTTTATTAGTTATTAGTATTATTGGAATTATCAAAACATTAGACGGTGAATATTGGGAGATTCCCTATGTTTATACTTTAAGCAAAAAAGTGAATTTATAAATTAGGAGAAGCAATAGTTTTTATTTTTTTATTTTGCGTTATTTTGTTTAAATTAGGGATAAACTTTCCACCATCTAATATTTCAATTAGAACTGGCTTTTTATTCTTTGTTAAATGAATAATTAAATTGCCCATTTCTATTGTATTATCAATTTTTCCACTAGCTATTTCAATAGATATTATATTTGATTCTGGTTCATAAAACATAAAATTATTTTGCTGATTTTACTGGAAAGAAAGTATATATTTTATTTATTTTATTATTTCTTTGGTAAATTACTTTTATTCCAGCTTTTTCAGCTGTTTTATATTTGCCTTTTTGCCCTTGTTTTTCTGGAAACTTTAAAACATTTTCTATTTGCTGTCGTGTTAAATATACCTTGTGTTTATTAAGAATATCAAATTTTTGATTAGCGTATTTTGTAAAATAGAGCATAAAAGATTGGACTTTTAATAAAAATATTTTAATTATTTCTTTACGCATTCATAAACCCTACCATGCGCTTTACATCTGCCATTTTTTTTATAACTATAACTGTTGTTACGTTTATTTTTATCAGCCTTTTTTTTACAAGCATCAGATGAGAGATTAGTGCGACTTATACATTCATTATATAATGGTCTACCTAAACCATGTAATTCTGTACTGTTAATTGAGTAATCCCACGCACAACATTCAGTAGGACAATATTTCCCAGCTTCCCATTTTTTATAGCCAGGTTTTTTTCTACATTCTTTGAATGTAGTATTATCTTCGCAATAAAGTCCCTCCACACAATTATTTATTCCAACGCAAGAAGTAAGACATCTGCCAATTCCTATTTCTTCTACAGCTATTGGAGCTACTGGCTCAAAGTTTACTAAATTAGGATTAACATTATAAAGAATTATATAAGATAGTAAAGCTAAAACCAAGCCAGTTATTGAAGATCCAATCCATGATTTTGCTTCTGTCACTCTATCTGGGGATCCAGCTGCTGTAATCCAAAGTATTCCTCCAAACATCATTGTTATAACCGCTAAAAGAGCGATTACTACAATAGCATATTTATAAATTGCTTTAATATATAATCCAATAGAATTAGGCTCAATTTCACCTCCTTTATATCCTATTTCTTTTATTTCAGGTATGAATTGAACTGCTTTAACATTATGCGCAGATATAAGCAATAAGCTAAAGATTTGAAAGCAAAAAACAATAATGAAAAAAATATTTAAAATTTTTGGTAATTTTTTTCTCATAATTTTATAATAAATTTCTATTATTTTTATATTATATCAAAATTATTATTTAAATAATAGTATTGAAATAAAAATTAATTTCTATTGCGGTTGAGACAATAAACCATATTCTTAGGTATGCTAAAGGAACAATTTTAATTTTATTTAGTAACTAAAGTTTTAGATTTTATAATTTTATATATTAAAAATAGAATTCCAGCGCTAATATAGATATCTGCTAAATTAAAATTAGTCCAAAAAGAAAAATCAACATAATCAATTACTCCATTTCTTAAAAATCTATCAATTAAATTACTTGCGCTTCCAGCTATAATCATAGTAAATGATAGATTTATTAAGAATGAATAATTTAAAAAGTTCTTTAAAAAGTAATAAGTGATTAAGATAATAGCTATAGTGATTAGAATAATAGCAATAAAATTGTAGCAGGGAATACTAAAAGCAAGATTAGGATTTTTTAATACTTTGATAGATAAAAAATGTTTAAATATAAAAAATTCCCCTTTGGGAAATTTTTTTAAAGTTATTATTTTTATTCCTTGGTCAATAATAAGTAATAAAACAGACAAAGAAAACCATTTTAAAAAATATATTATTTTTATCATAGACCTTGTCTCTGCAATTTACGTTTACATTCAATACAAGCACTAGAGACAGGTCTAGCTAGCAACCTTTCTTTGCTAATTTCTTTACCACAATATTTACACTTACCATATGTTCCATTTTTAATTCTCTTCAAAGCATCTTTAATATCGCGCAAATCTTTTTCTAAAATTTCTTTCAGACCTAAATTAGTGCTAAATTCATCTATTTCTTTAGCATTTTCCTCTGCTTCATCTCCTATGTTAGGGAATTTTGTTTGATAATTATTCTTATTATGCGCATTTTTTTGAGCAAATTCTAATAATTCTTTTTCAATTTTAGCTTTTTTCTGTTTTAATTCTTTTTCAATCTTTTTAATAAATTCTTTTTCCATATTTTTTGATTATTATAAAATTAAAATATTAATAGCAATATTATTGTTACTATAATTATATAATACATTTTTTTATTAAATTTGTCTAATAAAACCAAAAACGGCATCAATTAAATGCCGTTTTTGATTTTTATTTATTAAGGGGCAATGCTTATAATAGCATATAAATTTATTTTTGTCCAGATTTAATCATTTTTTTTAGATAAATCTTTGTTAATTATAATGATCCAAGCAATAAGAGATAGTGAGAAAATTATAAAAGCTAATAAGATTAATTTATTTTTGTTAAAATATGAAAGAATTAATTTGTTAGAATTATTTTTTTTATTTTGATTTTTTTTATTTTTATTAACATTAGTGCTTTCTAGTTCTCCATTTGAATTAGTTTTGTTAAGTGATTTCTTTTTTTGATTATTTGTTTTATTATTGATAATTTTTTCTTTTTCTTCATAAATTCCTTGCGCAATTTTTGGATTTTTTATTTTAAACCTATAACTTGATAGTTTACTTGCTTTATTTGTTTTTATATCAATAGCTTGAGCTTTTATTATGTGCCACCCAGGGCTAAGATGGAATGTTCTACAATAAAAATTAGTTGTTCCAGATTTATGATTAGGGACAATAAAATTAGCTAAACTTTTAGAAGAATTATCTAAATAAAGAACTACTTTACTATTATTCTTAATCAATCCTACTATAAATGGCCTATCATAGCTTGAAAGTTTATTTACAACAGGTTTTTTTATAATCGGAGCTGGATAAGGGTGCTCTATGTTAAAACATAAAACATTTGATTTAATGCTTTTTCGTTTTTTTCTATCTTTTGATACTGTCCAAACTTGATGTTTTCCATAAGCTAAGTTTAAAAATGGCAAATAAGCAAAATTAGCTGTTCCTGATTTCTGCTTTTTAGGTTTTATTTTGCCATTATAAACTCCATCAATATAGACAAGAACATCTAATCCATTTTTTACAAGACCAGTAATAATTGGCTTACGAGTTGTTTTTATTTCTGTTGGTTTAATCAATATGGGAGCTGGCAAAGCCATTATTTCAAAATTTATTTTATTACTTAAAACACTTTTTTTTGTTTCATTTTTATCTTTTATTTTAGCTTTAATCTGCAAAGTGTGTTTTCCTTGTTTAAGCGGCAAAAACGGTTTATAAGCAAAACTAGCTGTTCTTTCTTTCCCATTTACTACTTTTGCAAAGCCATTAAATTTATTGTCAATAAATATTAAAACAGTTGAATTATTTATTGTTAATCCTTTTATTATCGGTTCTGCTGTTGTAAATTTTTCCATTTGATAAGGATTGATAACAGTAGGAATAGGCACTATTTTAGCTTTAGCGGATTTAATATTTAAAATGTTTAAAAATATAAATAAAAAAGTAAAAATTAAACCAATAATAAAACTACCTAGCTTAAATCTTTCTTTTTTAAAAAGCCTAGGGTATAAAAATTCCATAACATTAATCCACGATTATGCCAATTAATGCGATTTTAATTTAATTGATTTGATAACAAAAAGCAAGTTTATAAAGATGTAGATAACCAGTGGAAAACTAACAATAAAATGTGCAAAAATTGTAGATTATGCTATAACTTTTCTTAAAACAAGACAAGTAAGAAACCTATTGTAGCGAGTAATGAAACATATCCCCAATAAATTCCAGTTAATTTACTGATTTTAAATCTTGAGGTTACTGTTTTAATTAGAGTTAAGCTTATAAAAATTATAAAAAATAATTTTAAAATATAGATTAAAAACATTATTATAAGATTAGATTGAATGTTCCATGGGAAAAAAAGAGCAATAAATAGAGATGAAATAGCAATTATTTTTACAGCTTCTGATAAATTTAACATTGCTAAGTTTCTCCCAGAATATTCTGCTAAAGCGCCTCCGGCAATTTCTGAATCAGCTGTATCAAGATCAAATGGTGATTTTGATAATTCTCCTGCTATTATTAAGAAAATAGCTATTATTTCTATTAAAAGTCCAATAATTCCTATTTGATTAACTAAGCCCCAAATATTATGAGTATAAATTGTATTTAAAGAGAAAATATTTGAGAATCCACTTTTATAAACTAACCAAACAGGGACAAAACAAGCAATTGCTAATGGAAATTCATAGCCCAACATATTTATGACCAATCTCTGAGCGCCAATGTTTGAATAAGTTGAATTTGACGAGAGAGCCCCTAGAACAATACTTAACCCTGGAAATATAAATAAATAGACTACTAAAATTAAATCATTAGAACCTCCTAAAATAGATTTTCCAACAATAGGGATATAAAATAAAATTAAAATGGAAACTGTTAAAGAAATAATAGGCGATAGCTCAAAAATCCACTTAATAGCATATTTTGGTATAATACTTTCCTTAATCATTAACTTTCTTATGTCATAAAATGGCTGCAAAATAGGCGGCCCAACTCTTTTTTGCATTTTAGCAGTTAAAATTCTGTCAATTCCTTCAAAAATAAGCCCTAAGCTTATACTTCCAATAATTATTAGCATTATTAGTATAAATTTTAAAATTAAATTAAACATATTGTTAAAAGAATAAAAGTTAGCCATATAATAAACATAAAAACATAATCATTAGTATTTTCTCTTTGAATTTTTGACAAAAATAGATATAATTTTTCAAAATTTTTAAAAAATCCCCAATAGACATTTTGTAGTTTAATGTTTTGATATGGTGTCTTGCCAGAAAAATAGGCTATTGTTTGAACTGTATCTTTTTTATATTTTTTTTCACCAGTTAGATAAAAAAGATAAATTATAAAAAATATTAGTGAAAATAACAATAAAAGAATTTTTGGTTGATAAACTATTGACATAAGTTAAATAAATAAATTTTTTAATAAACTTCTATGTTATGTAAATTTATTATAAGCGACTCAGCTATGAATACGCTCAAAAGGAATTTAACTTCTTTAGGATTTACTCAGCGCCTTTTTAATAATTAACTGTTAATAGAAAAATGCGTTGAGTAAAAATTTGTCTTTCTGAGTTAAATAAGGAATCCTTTAAACAGGTTCACTATAATGAGCATGTGATTATTATATATAATTAAAATATCTTTGTTTAGAATGCAATGTCAAATGTATTATGCTATGATTTTGTTCTTGATTATCTTGTTGTAAATGAATATTGTTTTTATAGCCTGGCTTAGAGATTAAAGCTTTTACACTAGGGTTTATAAAATAATTTGTGAATTGCATTGGAAAAAGTCCAATTAGAATCATAAAAGATAAAAATATAAAAATAACAACCATAGCTATTTTTGGGGCTGGTTGATAATCTCTATTTGGCGCACCTAAAAATATTAAAGCAAATATTTTAATTAAAACAGCTAATGTTAAAATACTGCCTAAAACTCCAATAATTGTTAAAGCTGGATTTAAATGAAATATAGATTCATAGATTATTATTTTTGAAGCAAAACCATTTAATGGAGGCAATCCAGATAAAGCTAAAATTACTAAAAGAAAACTAATTGACAAAAGAGGATACTTATGCGCTAATCCGCGAATTTCATTTTGCTGTAAAGAGACACTATTATAAGATAAAGAATTTTTAATTTTTGCAATATAGAGAATAACTCCAATGATTAAAGATAATGTTCCAATGTCTAATGCATCATTTATAATATGGAATAAACCGCCTTTAATTGCATTGAATTCAAATTTAGAGTTTTGCATTAAAAAACCTGACGATATTCCTAAAATTATATATCCTAATTCTGAAATAGCTAAGTAAGCTATAATTTTTTTTAGATTTTTTTGAGCTAAAGCTAATAAATTGCCAAATAATATTGATAAAGCAGATAATAAAGTTAATGCTATTATAAAAGGAATATTTAAACCAAAAATATAAAAGACAATTTTAAACATAACATAGATAGCTGATAAAGAGGACAATATTGATAAGATAATCGCAGATATAGGAGATACTTTATAAGCTTCTATCTTCCAAAAATAAAAAGGAAAAACTCCAACTTTTAACAATAAAGCTGAACCTATGAAAGATAAAGCTATTTTATCTAAAAATGATAATTGTATTTTTTGGCTAATAATAGCCATATTTAAAAATCCATATTGACTATAAAGCAATCCAATCCCTAAAAGCAAAAACAAAGAGCCAATGGAAAAAATAGAGAGATAATGAAAAGTAGATTTAAAATTTTCTTTATTTCTCAGAAAAACAATTAAACCAGCAGTACTTATAGAGCTTATCTCATAAAATACAAAAAGTGTAAAAAAATCACCTACAAATAAAAATCCTAAAATTCCTACTAAGAGTAATAAATATAAGATGTAAAATTTATCAAGATTAGCATATTCTTTTAAGGTATTTAGAGAGTAGAAAAATGTTAAAGAGGCAATAATTGTAAAAAACATAGCTAAAAATGACGATAAAGCATTAGCTGTTAAAATAATTCTTATTGGAAATCCAGATGGGGCAGTTATTGACGGAGCGCTAGCGCCAACACTATAAATTATATTTCCATTTTCTAAAATTGATTTATAGAGAAAAAAAGAAATGATATTTATTAAAATTAAATTTAATCCTATACAAAAATTTGATAATTTTTTACTAAAAATTTTTAGCAATGGCAATAAAAAAGCTGTTAGTAAAGGGATTGTAATAACTAATATAATAAAATTGCGCATATTATTTGTTCTTTATTGATAAAATGATAAATGATAAAGCTGAAGCAACTTCTACGCCAACAGCTAAATTCATTAAAGGTATAATTCCTCCACTATTGAGATAGCCAGAATTAGCGCCGAAGTAAATTGTTTTTCCTAAAATATAATTTGTGTTAGATAAAAAATTATAGAAAAAAGTGTTTTTAAAAATTCCTACAAAAGCTATTGAGATAAAAAATGTTAATCCAATAGTTTCAATTAAGGAAAAAAGATGATTTTTAATAATTTTATCTTCAAAAGCAATTATTAACAGAGCTATAGCTGACGCAATAACTACTCCACCTTGAAATCCTCCACCAGGTGTTAAATGCCCATGACAAATAATATAACCTCCGAAAATAATTATTGGGCTTAACATTATTAAACTTATTATTTTAACTACTCTGTTCATTTTTTATTTAAAGGTAGCATAACATAAACCAAAGCCGGCTTTAGAAGCTAAAAAATAACTGATTTATATGTTCCTTTTTTCAATAAGCATATTTGTTCATAATGCGTTGGTGTATTGCATCGCTCTTCGCGCCTTGAATCTTGCATGAATTCATCTTTTACTAAAGCTACTCTGGTTTAGATTCTGCTCCTAAAGAAAAAATTAAAGAAACCCCTAAAACAGCTGCAAACAAAACTGTTGTTTCACCTAATGTATCTAAGCCTCTATAATCA
>JALTFF010000099.1 GCA_027007465.1 bacterium
TTTTAAATTCTTTTTATAAAAAAAATACTTAATTTTATAAAGCCATTTTGGCAATGTTGTGGCTGAAAATGAATTATGATGAACTAAAATCAAATCATGAATTGTTATAATAAATGGAATGGGCATTAAAAACGGAACATTAAAATGAGGAATATGCGCTAGATCAAGTTTATATTTCCAATAATAATATGGCATTAAAATTTGCTCTGCCAGACCATACCATTTTACATTAACCTTAACTTTTTTAAAATTTGAGTTTGTTATTTTGCAGTTGTCAAAATTTTCAGGAATTAAAAAAATTATATAGTTATTACTATGATCTAAATATTGCAATTTATTTATTAGTTGCTCAAGATATCTTCCAAGCCCTGCTGAAGCTGGTGGACAAAAACGAGCATCAATTCCAATTTTCATAAAAAATCCACTTTTCTGTTATTTAATACAGAATAATAATGGAATGAGAAATAGTTTAAACAATGTTAACAGAGAAAAGAAGCTAAGCTCCTATAATTTGTTATAAATCATAGAAGTTTAGCTTTACTCCTAATAAGTTTTACTTTCTATTATTCTAAAATGAACTGAATAATATTTTAAACAAATTCTAATGGTTTATTTTAAAAACTAAATTTTTATTTTTTTAACTTTTATGCTTTTGCAAAAGAATTTATTACCCAACCTGACAAAACGATTGCTCAGATCTGTTGTGAAAAATAAAATTTTTCTCTTTTTAGTTATTTTTTTCTCAATTGCTGGATGGTGAATTAGATATTCTTTTAACTTTTTAGGTATAATATCGCGTTCAGAAATAATAAAAATATTACTTGGAGTTATTTTTTTAATTTTATTCTCTAATAATCCATAATGTGTACAGCCTAGAATTAACGTATCTATTCTAAATTTAAAAAGAGGTGTTAAGCATTTTTTTAAAGCTATTTCAGCTAAAATTGAATTTTGTTCTCCAGCTTCAACAATCGGCACAAGTAAAGGGCAGGCTTTTTGAAAAATTTTTACTTTAGGATTTACTTTTAAAATCTCCCTTTGAAAAGATTTACTAGAAATAGTTGCTTCTGTAGCTATAATTCCAATTCTATTACTTTTTGTTTTTTTAGCTGCTTCTTCTGCAGCTGGAATCACAACGCCTAATACTCGTTGTTTAGGGAAAAATTTAGGCAAATATTCTCTTTGAATTTTTCGCAAAGCATCACTAGAAGCTGTATTGCAAGCTAAAATTATTAGTTCACAATTATGTTTAAATAAAAATTCAACTGCCTCTTGAGTAAATTTATAAATTAGTTCTCTTGATCTAGTGCCATAAGGAGCGCGGGCAGTGTCTCCTAAATAAATATAATTATACTCTGGCAATTTTTTAATAATCATTCGTAAAATATCTAAACCACCAAATCCAGAATCAAACACTCCGATTGATTTATTACTTTTCATTTCTATTATTTAATTTATTAAATAACCACTATTATTAAAATAGCAAAAATTCAAAAACTTTTCAATTTTTATAAAATAAAAACCAGTAGGAGTTCGCAGAGCAATTAATGAAAGGTATAAGTGAATATTTATTCTTGGAGAGAGATAAAGAATTTGCTTAATACCTTTCATGCTCTGCGAGCTTCTACTGGCTTAATATGTTAACTTTATTATGTTAAACCTAATACATAATAATCCCTTCTACTGCCTGCCCGCAAATTATAGTATCAGGCGGGCCTGCCCGCAAATCATAGTATCGCAGGCGGGCCTGCCCGCAAATTATAGTATCAGGCGGGCCTGCCCGCAAATCATAGTATCGCAGGCGGGCCTGCCCGCAAATTATAGTATCAGGCGGGCCTGCCCGTATTGCTTATGCAAAGCGTTGTAGGCGGGCCTGCCTGCTGGTAGGCAGGCAACTTGTTCAGAGTTCATCAATATATACTCTGTATGCACCTCTT
>JALTFF010000100.1 GCA_027007465.1 bacterium
CAACAAGGAATAAAATTAACTCCTGAAGTAGTAGCAAGGATTAAAGGTGAAGCTCCAAAGATAAAGACAAGTGGAAAGATGTTTGAAAGTAAATCTGTAAAAAATAAAATTAGCGCAAAAGATTATGGTTATTTAAATTATCAAGGAAAATTTGATATTTCAGAAGAAGAAGGTAATAAAATATTAAAGTATTTATTACCAAAATTAGATTTTATATTTATTACTAGATTTAAACCGAAAGTTATTGATATACATGGAATAAAAGCTGAAGTTAATGGTTTATATAAAAAAGTAGGGAAAGAAAAAGGATATAGATATATTCAAGAGTTGTATAAAAAAAATATTTTAATGAAAAGCATAAAACCAATAATAGAAGTAGTAGAAAAAAATGGTTATGTTAAAAGTAAAGTTTTATTTCATGAAGCTTTTCATGCTTATTTAGATAATTTTTTAACAAAAAAAGAAAAAGAAAATATTTTAAATTTAGTTAAAAATAAATATAATTTTAAAACCATTGATGCAGCAGAAGAAAGATTAGCTGATGAATTTGCTGAATATTGTAAAACTGGAAATAGTTGGTCTGATAAATTAAAAAAACTTTTTTCAAAAATTAAAATAATTATTAAAAAAATTTTAGGAATAGCTACTGAACTTGATAAAAAAATAACAGAAAATATACCAGAAGTTAAAGAATTATTTGATGATATTTTAAAACAGAGAAGAAAAGAGCCATTAAAAAATGAAAAAGTAAATGGAGTAAAATTTAAAATTGGAAAAGAAATTAAAAAACCTTTAAAAGAAAAAATATCATCTGAAAAAAAGCTTTCTACAAAAATTAATAATATTGTTAATAAGGCAACAAAAGGAATAAAGTGTGATACAAAAGGTTCTTGCATGATAGCTACAGAAAAAATTACAAAAAACCTTTTAAAAAATAATATTAATAATTTTAAAGTTATTGAAGGTTATATTAATTTTGACAATGGTAAATTTATACCTGAACATACTTGGATAAAATTAAATGATGGTTCAATAATAGATAAAACTTTTAAACAATTTAAAGGATGGGAAAATTCTAAATTTTCTTATATTGACAAAGGAAAAGGAGTGAAAACATATAGTCCAACAGAATATTTAAAATTAGCAAAAAAATATCCGATAAATATTAAAAAATATAAAAATTTAGAAATACAAGTTGGAATTACTAATGCTACAAAAGAAATACCAGAAATCAAAAAATTATTAGAACAAGGACAAAAATTTGAAAAAGAAAAGAAATATCAAGCAGCAGAAAATTCTTTTAAGAAAATTATTAATCCTGGAAAAAAATCTTTATTAAAACTTTTTCCGCCGAATGGTGTAAAAATAAAAGAAGTTAATTATAGCGTTGGTAGATTTTTTGGAGAAACTGAACCAACTTTATATGCAAAATTTATTGTAAAACCACAATCAATAGACGAATTTACTTATAAAATTTCTGAATTAGCTGATAAAGGTTTTAAACAAACTTCAGTGCATATATTAGAGAAATTGACTAAAGCAGAAAAAAATGCTATAATGGGTATAGTAGATAAAAAGAAGGGGATAAGCAATGAACCTTTCTATGAAGTTATTTTTAATAAAAAATTAACATATAAACAGTATGTAGAAATAATAGATCCATTATTAAGAAAGTATAATTTATTGGCAGGTTCAACTCTTAAGCCTAATAAAAATGGGATTGAATTTTACAATTTATCTGTTTATAACAAAAATTATGACAAATTCAGAACTCAAGCGGAAAGCTTCATTAGGGAAATTAACAGTAGAGGAATGGTTAAAGTTTGGCGGGGATCTTGGAGAAGAATTAAATCGGTTGCGAGGACCCATTCCGACGGAATCACAACATACGAACAAGAACGAAAACGAATACGAAGTGTTTTTCGT
>JALTFF010000101.1 GCA_027007465.1 bacterium
TGAATTCATCTTTTACTAAAGCTACTCTGGTTTAGATTCTGCTCCTAAAGAAAAAATTAAAGAAACCCCTAAAACAGCTGCAAACAAAACTGTTGTTTCACCTAATGTATCTAAGCCTCTATAATCAAAAACAATACTAGAAACAACATTATTGTTGCCCGTTTGATTTTGCGCGTTTTTAATAAAATAATCATCCATTTCTGTAGCCATTGGTTGTCCAAATGGATGCAATAAAAATGGTATTAACAAAAAAAACGCGAATAATATAATTAAAATTATTTTTTTAAACATTTTTTTAAAAAAAAGAATTTAATTTCTTTAATGATTAGTTTTTTAATTTATCAATAATAGTATTTTTTGGTTCTATTTTATTCTTATAAGCTGTTCTTGATATAATAAGAGCTATAGTTGGCTCTGTTATCAAGAGTATAATAGTAATTATTATTATATGGCTTAGCAAGGATGAATTTATTTCTGAATTAAAAAAATAAAAAATAGTTGCTAAGCTAAAAGATATAAACCCAAGTGTAGTTGATAATCCAGAAGCATGAATTCTAGTATAAACATCAGGAAACCTGTAAATTCCAAATACACTTAAACTGAAAAAAGTTAAACTTACTATTATAAATAAATAAATTAAAAATAACATATTAGCTTGATTTATCTATATATAATAACCCCTTGTTCATTGTTATAAAGCAGGCTTTATGCCTGCCCAATTTTGTTTTTATTGCTAAGTAAAAATTATTATTGAATTGATTAGGTTTTCTAGTGGACCATATCGGGATTGAACCGATCACCTCATCCATGCCATGGATGCGCTCTACCAAATGAGCTAATGGCCCTTATTATTGTTTTACAAATAAATTTAAACAATGTCAATAGGTAATAATTATAACTTATTTATTATTGTTATAATATATTATGCAAATTTATCTTTTTATGTTATAATATATATATGCAAAAATGGATTATTATTTTATCTATACTATGTGTTATTTTATTAGGAGGGTGGTTTTTGGTTAAAAATTTTTCCATTATTAAAATTGAAAATAAATCATTAATAAAAACAAATGGTAAAAATATAAATTTAAATATGCCTAAACCAAATCAAACATTACTAAACAAAGAAACTTTTAAAAAAAAGATTTTAATGATTATTGCTTGGAGAGGATTTAGAGATGAAGAATATTTTAACCCAAAAGCTGTTTTTGAAAAGAATAATTTTCAAGTAGTTACAGCTAGCAATAAAGCTGGGATAGCTATTGGAGCTAAAGGAGGTAAAGCAAAAGTTGATATTTCATTAGATAAAATTGATTTAGACAATTATGGCGCAATTGTTTTTTCAGGTGGGCCCAGAGCTTTAGATTATTTAGATAATAAAGAGGTTTATAAAATTATTCAAGATACAGTGAATAGGAAGAAGATTTTAGGCGCAATTTGTATTTCCCCTGTAATTTTAGCTAAATCAGGCGTTTTGCAGGGCAAAAAAGCAACTGTTTGGTCATCTGCTTCATATCATCAATCAATAGATGAATTAGTAAAGAATGGAGCAAAATATGTTGATCAGCCAGTAGTTAAAGATGGATTAATAATTACAGCTAATGGTCCAGACGTTGCTAAAAAATTTGGACAAGAAATAATAAATTCATTTTGATTTTCTTGTTTTTTTAAGCTTAATTTAAAAGATTATATATAATAATTTATTATTTAAAAGAAATAATTTTAATAAAGAGATGAAATAAAAAATTATTTAATTAATACAAAGAATATGAAACAACAAATTAAAGTTCCTTTATCAGTTCCAAAGGAAAAAGAAAAAGATTATGTTAAAAATTTTAACTTAGCCACAAGAGGTACTGGCAAATTAATGATGTTTGCTTGTGATCAAAAAGTTGAACATCTAAATGATGACTTTGTTGGTAAAGATATTCCTAGTGAAGTAGCTAATCCAGAGTATTATTTTAAGATAGCTAATAAAGCAAATATTGGAGTATTAGCTACTCAACTTGGTTTAATTGCTAAATATGGTAGAGATTATCCTAAAATTAATTATTTGGTCAAAGTAAATTCAAAAACAAATTTATTAAAAAAGCAATATAAAGATCCATTTAGCAATATCTGGTTGCATGTTGATGAAATTTATAACTTTAAAAAACAAACTAAACTAAATATTGTAGGAGTGGGTTATACTATTTATTTAGGTAGTTGGTATGAATCAGATATGTTTAACCAAGCTGCCCATTTAATTTATCATGCTCATCAAAAAGGCTTAATAACAGTGCTTTGGATGTATCCAAGAGGAAAAGATGTGCCTGATGAAAATAATATTCATTTAATTGCTGGCGGAGCAGGTGTGGCAACATGCTTAGGCGCTGATTTTGTTAAATTAAGCTATCCTTATGGACAAAGAGGAAATATAGCTGAAAAATTTAAAGAAGTAGTCAATGCTGCTGGAGATCGCACTGGAGTAATTTGTATTGGTGGTCAGAAAAAAGAAGCTAAAAGATTTTTAAATACTGTTTATCAACAAATAAATGTTTCAAAAACAAAGGGTATAGCAGTTGGTAGAAACATATATCAACGCCATTTTGGAGAAGCAGTGCGGATAGCTGATGCTATTACTGGAATTACATTATATAACTATTCTGTAAAAGATGCTTATAGCATTTATAAAGGAGAAAAGAAATTAAAATTTTAAGATAATAGGACTTATTTTTTAAAATGGAATTATTTTTTGATAAATCTTGATTAGCCATTGATTAAGCGGACTAAATGTTTTTCGGTTGTAATAAATAATTAGTGAAGCAATTATAGAAACAGCTAATGATCCTAAAATGTCTATTGGAAAATGAATCCCGCTGATAACTCGGCAAAGTCCACTAATAAATCCAATTACAAAAAGAATTATACCACTAACTCTAGTTTGACGGTAGTATGAAAATAAAAGAGCAATGGAAAGCATAAAAGTAGTATGATCTGAAGGGAAAGATGTGTCATTTAAATGGTGAATTAAAGTTGTTCCAAGGTGGAGCGCAAATGGACGTGGATGATAATATAATAGAGTAATAATATAATTTAGGATTAGCCCAAATAATGCTGAGTAGGCGCTTAAAAGAGAAATCTCTCTCAATTTTTTTCTTCTGAACCAAAGATAGATTAACCAAAAAATAAAAACGAAAACTCCATATTGAGCTGTTAAAATAATAATTAAGTCAATAAAATGATTTTTACCTGCCAAATAATTAAGATAATTAAAAATATTAATGTTTAATTGTTCTAACATAGATGCTTGTTATCAGAATTATAGAATTTTTAAAAAGTTAATTTTACCTTTTTGTAACACTGAATTAGAAGAAACAATATAATTGATATCTTTTATTACTTTGCTGTTGATTTTTACACCGCCTTGGCTTAAAACTCTTCTTGCTTCAGATTTTGATGAGACAAGTTTGCTCTCAACTAAAATTAGAACAATATTATAAGATGTTGGTTTGAATTGTGGCATATCTGATGGACTTTCTTTTTTACTAAATGTTCTAATAAAATATTCTTGAGCCTTATTTGCGCTTTTTTTAGAATGATACATTTTAACAATTTCAAAAGCTAAATTCATTTTAATATCTCTCGGATTAGCGCCATTTTCTAAATATGTTTTATATTTATTAATTGTTTCTATTTTAACTCGTGTAAGCAATGTAAAGTATTTGATAATTAAATTATCTCTAAGTGACATTATTTTGCCAAACATATCGTTTGGACTGTCAAACAAATTGATAGTATTGCCAAAGCTAGAACTCATTTTCCTTCCATCTAATCCTTCTATAAGAGGATTAGTAATAATATCTTGCGGTTCTTGGCCATAAAGCCTTTGCAAGTCTCTGCCTGTTAAAAGATTAAACCGTTGATCTGTGCCTCCAATTTCAATATCAGATTTTACCTTTACAGAATCATAACCTTGCATTAAAGGATATAATAATTCTCGCAAAGAGACTCTCTTGCCTTTACTCAACCTTTGATTAATATTTTTACGAGAAATAAATTCATTTAGAGAAAAGGCATCTGCTTGGCGGCTTATGTCCATATAATTTAACTTACTAAGCCATTGACTATTATAATAAATTTCTGCTGTATTAATATTGATTATTTTAGCCGCTTGTTCAATATAAGTTTTTAGATTTTTTTTAACAACTTCTTCTGACAGTTTTGGTCGTTCACTATCTTTATCTGAAGTATCACCAATTAATCCAGTAAAATTACCAATGATTAATATAATTTTATGCCCTAATTTTTGAAAATCTCTTAATTTAAGTAATGGTATTGATCTACCTAAATGTATATTTGGGCTTGTCGGATCAATGCCAAATTTAACACGAAGTTGTTTTCTATTTTTTAATTTATTTTCAAGATTAGACCTATCAATTATTTCTACAACACCCCTGCTCAATAATTCTTTAATTTTATTTGATTTTACTAAATTATTCTTCATATTTTTTATTAGAACAAAGGAATAACTAAACCAATTTTGTTAATTAGAAATTTGTAAAGTAGAATTACTGAAAAGAAAATAAAAAAAGATATAATTATTTTATGTTTATTAACATGCTGATGATATAATTTTCTGTCTCGAAAATGTCTTACATCTAATAGTTCATCGCCAAAATAGATTGAAAAGAATGTTCCCAACAAAGATAAAATAATAATTGTCCAATAAGGAATTGGCTGAAATAAAATTTGATGATAAAGTTTTAAAATTAAAGTTTTATTAAAAATAATTGGTTTTGTAAAAATAGCAAACATGGTAATTGCAGCAGCAATAAAAAAAGAAACAATTTGAGTATAAATCATTCTGACGCCAATCAAAATTCTTACTGGAAAAGCCAAGATAAAACCAGCATCAGCAATAGGCGTGCAAAATATAAAAAAACTCCAAGTCAAAAGTGAGACAAGCAATCCATTGTTAAGACCAAATTTATAAATAGTATAAATAAAATAAGCGATTACAAAAAAGAATAGCAATATATAGCGGATTAAACTATGTTTTCTTGTTTCCTCCATATGTAGAATATTTAATAATAGTGATATTATACAAGTATTTTATATAAGCCACAGGTGAGATTAAATTTAAACTCCAATGATATTTTCTGTATTATACAGTATTATACCATAAAAGCCAATTAATTATTTTTTTGTTAAACTTATCTACATTATTTATTTAAGAAAAATTCATTTTGGTCAATAAATTCTTCCTGAATTGTTATATTGTACTTTTCAATGTGTCCGTTTTTATAAGGTTGCTCTTTATAATTACAATAATGAGTAATTTTCCTTTTTTAAGATATTCCATAAAATATTATAAAATAGGACAAACATTTAATCTTAATCGTTTTATTCATTTTAAAATTAAATGGTAATTTTTTGTTTTGCTTTTTAGTAATTATTATATGGATAAAAATGTTTTAATCCATAATTATACAATTTTGAAAAACCTTTGTAATAGCAATATTTGAATCCTAATTGCATATAATTTAGTCCATTCGGATTCCAATATGTTAGTGAATTTATTCACCATCCACACTTTTATCAAGCAGAAGAATGAAAACACGGGCTTAAGAAAAATGACAGTCTATTAAGTAATAAAAAAGTTATTTTTTGTAGCCAGATATTCATTGTTATTATATGTGAATTATTTAAAAAATTTTAACATTCATATAATTGATTAAATATATCATCAATTTTATCGGGCTTAAGTATTCTTTTAAATTGTTCATATGTCTTTGTTTTTGCAGAGTTAAAATCTAGTTTAAAACTTTGCTCATAATAATAGACAATGGCTTCAGCGCATTTTCTTAAATAGAACACATGGTCTTTTTCTGTGGTTTCTTTTTTTTCTGTGTAAAAATCAATAATTGAAATAGTATCTGAAGACGAATCATAAATTAAATTGCCAAGAGTTGTATCTGTGCCCACACCCCTATTTAGCAAAGTTATAACTGTAGAAACAAATTTTTTGACGCACTCATCACTAAGTTCCAAATTTGGTTTCTTCTCAGGAAGGTCACATAATGCCACTCCCGGAATATATTTAAGTATCATAGCCCCTGCCTCTGGAAAAGCAGCAATAATTTGCTGAGTATTATCTATTCCTATTGATCTTTGTAATGCGGTAAATTTATCATCAAAATTTCCATACTTACCATATTCACTTTTGTAAAAAATTTTTACTATCACTTCATCGCCGCTTGGCATAGTTGCCTTGACGGATAATGCTTCATTGCCATGCCAAGCTTCTGGATAAGGAGATTGAGGATCATTTTCATATATTTTTGTCCAGTGTTTTTTTATTTCTTTAATTAAAGACCTGTAATCGTCATATTTTTTTTCTCTTGATTCAAATCCCATAAAATTTTTCAAATAATTAATTTTAGATAATGTTAAGGATATACGAAGTTCCGAAGCCTGAATAGCAAGGAATTTGGGCAAAGGCCTGGCTGAAGCCTGAACCACATATACCTTGTTTATATAATAAAAGTATGCTATATTTGGACTTTTATC
>JALTFF010000102.1 GCA_027007465.1 bacterium
TCTTGATTGTTTAGTCCCAATGATTTTGATATTTCTGGTGTCCCTGGTGTCTCTATTAATTCAGGCTCTTGGTTGTCTATCGAGATTTTTGAGTTTTCCAATTTTTCTAAGTTCTCTATATTTTTCTCATCTGTCCCTGTTTGACTTAATCCCACCATCTGAAATCCTTCTTGAATATCTTTTTCCTCCCAGCCACTTTGGCGGAGGGCTTCTTTAATTTTTTCTGCCTCAACTCCATTTTGAAGTTGGGACTTGATATAGTCTAATAATTGTTGACTAATCATGGGATTAAAATTACTTATTGTTCTTACTTGTTGGTATTATAACCAGTTTTTGCGGGGATGGCAAATTTTATCTTTCTATAATTTTTTCAATAAGAAAAAATATCATTGGTTAAATTTGAAGTAACTTTAAACTTTTTATTTCATTGAAGGAAAATTTCCCGCAATCCTAATCTATTGTTTGCTCTCTTTTATCTTATTGCTTATTTCTCTAATCAATATTTCTTTTATATTTTTAGAGAGATCATTAATAAAGTTTTTATCTTTAACTAATCCTTCCAAGTCATAAACTAAACTTTTTTCATCAACTTTTTTAACAACTCTCAAAAGTTTTTCTTTCAATTCTTTTACCGTAATTTTTTCACCAAAACATCTTAAATTTGGCTCAATGTCTTTCTCTAAATACCACATTAAATCAAAATAATCCCTGCCCTTTACTTTAGCCAACACCTTTCCAGTTTTGTCGGTTTTTTCCCATTTTCTCAGCAAAACCGCTCTAATCTTTGTCGTCATTAAAGAAGGCAAATCCAAGGTTCTTATTAAAAATGAATTGCCGAATTCAAAAATAGGAATAATCTCTATTTTATAATTTTTACAAAAATCAAATTCTTTAAAAATTTCTACTTTTAGAATTAAAAAATCAGATTCTGGTTTTTTGGCTAAATTTAAATAGTGAAGAATGGGAAATTTTAAATAAATCCTAAATTTTTGAATTTTCACTTTTGGTTTTAAACCAGAGTTTTTCTTAAAAAACAAGGATAGGTCATCGGCTAATTCTTCCAAGTTTATTTTTTTCGTTAAGTCAATAAAATCTAAATCTTCTGACAGGCGAGGCAGATTATAGCAATGTCTTAAACAAGAACCGCCGTAAAAAATTAAAGACTGGTATTTTTTCTGAGAATAAATAAACGATAAAACTAAAACCTGAAGATATTCCTTAATAAGATTTCTTTTAAAAAGAAGATTCGCCTCCCAATGTTCTTTTAAAATTTTTTCTAGATTTTCTAAATTCATAAAATATTTGAATAAATTCTTTTCATTGCTTCTGAGTCTTCTTTTTCAATGTATTTTTTTAATTCTTTTTTATCCTTTGAATTTAATTCTTCAGTATTGATTCTCAGGGCTTCAATTGCTTTTTTGTTGACCAACAAATTCTTTCTTAAATATAAAAAATCAAAAAGCGCTTTGGCTGGTGTTGCTTTGTAAATGAAGAAATCCTCTTTTTCAATTATTTTAAAACCAAAAAATAATTCATCTTTAATTTTATGATAAATAAAATTTCCTAATTCGTTAGAAAAAACAGCTGTTTTATTTTTGGTAATTAAAGTAAAATTTACTGGCATTTCAGTTAAAAGATTATTTTCGTAAAGAACATAATCTAAACTCAAATAAGAAGGCTCATAAATTTTGCCGGCGATGAATTCTAGAAAATCAGAATATCTGCTTTTGTTTTTCATTTTTTCAACAAATATTTTCGAGGTATAAAGCCCTTTTTTTAATCTGATTACCCTGCCGGTCTTTGTCTCCCGAGACAAAAAAATCCGCAAATATTCTTCGCTTAAATTTAAAATTTTAAGATTTCCCAAACTAAAAACTGGCAACTTTTCTAT
>JALTFF010000103.1 GCA_027007465.1 bacterium
AGGATATTTACAGAAAACGCTGTAATACAAAGAAATTTAGCTTTGTTAACTTGAATAATATTAGCAGAGAAAAAACTAAATCGCTATATAGCGATTTAGTTTTTTTATAAGAATAATATTTAGAGAGTCTGATAAAGATAAAGATATTTTTTTATAGTATTATCTATTTTAAAAAGATTTGTTTTTTTATAAGTTTTTTGCTTATTATTTTTAATTATATTTTTAAATTTTTTTATAAAATCATTTTTATTTTTTAGTGAAAATACATTATCTTTTCCAATAATTTCGCTATTTCCACCAACATCAGAAGCTAAAATTGGCAAGCCAGCTTGTAATGCCTCCAATAAGGTAATAGAAAATCCTTCATAAATTGAAGGCAGAATAAAGCAATCAAAAATTTTTAAATATTGAGAAGCATTTGTCTCTTGCCCTATAAAGAATATTTTATTTTCTAACTTTAATTTTTTTATTAATTTGGTTAATTTATTTTTTTCAGGTCCTTCACCAATAATAATGACAATAGAATTTTCTTTTATTTTGACTATCTTTGAGAAATTTTTAATAAGAAACTCATAATTTTTAGCATAATCTAATCTACCAATTGAACCAATGATAAATTTATTTTTTAAATCTATTTTTAATCTTCTTTCTAAAATTTGACAGGCGTTTTGTTTTTCTAAAAATTTTATTTCTGGAATTCCATTATAAATTACAATACCTTTTTTAGCTAATTTTTTTTCCAATGCCCACTTTAAATTTTTTTTACTTACAAAAATAGGCATATCAATAAATAAAAGCAAAAATTTAAAGATTAGCCAAAAAAATGGTTTTAAAAAATACAATCTTTTATAGTTTGAATCTAAAACTGAAAGTCCATGAACAGTAAAAAAAGTTTTTGGCTTTGACTTTGAAATTTTAGCGCCAAGCGCGCCAAAAAGACTATTAGTTGAATTAAAATTAACAATACTAAAATTTTCCTTGTCTAAAAAATTTTTTAATTCAAAAATAAAAAATAAATTTGATAAAGGATTATAGCTTCTACTTAACCATTTAAACTTTATAAAATTTATCTTTTCTTTTTCTAGTTTTTTTTGTAAATACTTTCCATTGCCAAAACCAACACAAATATTTAGTCCTTTTTTCTTTAATCCATTTGCTAACCAAAAAACCGAGTTTGTTGCCCCGCCAATATTTCCATGCGTGATAATGATTAAAATTTTCATAAAATTGCCAATTTTTAAAATTTAATTTCCTAATTAGCTTTGTTTCATCAGACAATGTTAGCAGAGTAAAAAATCTCAACTCACATAGGGAATTAAGTTTCTTTTTTTTAATTCCTTTTTTAGAAAAATTTCTTATATTCTTATGTCCTTGTATTTTTTAGTTAGAGGTTGCTTAAAAAGAGCAGTCCATAAATAATTTATTCCATATAAAAAACCTATTTTAACAATTCCTTCCTTAACTAATCGTCGTCCTGATGATAGCACTGGCAAAGAAAATGAAAATTTTGTTTTTCCTAAGTTTTTAATTCTGTGCGCGATATTAGCGTCTTCGCCATAAAATTGAATAGAAACATCATAACCGCCAATTTTTTCTAAAACATTTTTGCTAATTACATAATTTCCGCCTTGAAGTATAACATTATGCGTAATTAAACTAATGAGTTTTCCACTAATATAATAAATTTTAACAAAAGAATTTTGCCATTTAGGTAAATCATAATAAATATATGGACCACTTAGAGCAATTAAATCATTTCTATTTTTAAATTCTGAGAAAACTTTATCAAGCCAACCAGGTAATAGTATATTGTCAGCATCTATGTTAGCTATTAAATCACCTTTTGAAGCAAGATATCCAG
>JALTFF010000104.1 GCA_027007465.1 bacterium
AAAAATATAATTAATTGGTTTATTGGAAGAGACGACGCGCTTTCATTAGAGGTTGTATCTAAAGATGGCTTAATTTCTTTTTATTTAGCTGTGCCAAAAAAAATGAGAAGATTTGTTGAGCAGCAAGTCAATGCTTATTTTCCAGAAGCTCAAGTTGAAGATACTATTGATTATAATATTTTTTCTCCCAAAGCTAAAGTTTTTACAGCAAGATTAAATTTTCAAAAACAAAATATTTTTCCTATAAAAACTTATCATAAATTTGGCGCAGATCCCCTTAATTCTTTAACAAATATTTTATCAAAATTACAAGATGATGAAGGCGCAGCTATCCAATTTATGATTAGACCTGCTAATAAAAATTGGAGAAGACTATCTAGAAAATTTGCCAATGAAGTTTATAAAACGCAGGACGTTAAGAAAGCCAGGAATAAAATATTTTCATTGCAATTTTTTTCTTTATTTGAAAATGCATTAGATATTATTCTCCAAAGGAGCAATAAGAATAAAGATAAAACAATTAATAATGAAAATAAAAAATTATCATCAAGAGAAGAAGAGATGATTAAAGAAATTGAGGAAAAGAGTTCTAAGGCAGGATTAGAGGTTAATATACGTTTAATTGTTTCCTCAGAAAATAAAGAAAGAGGTGAAATGTATTTAACAAATTTAATTGATATGTTTTCTCAATATAATATTTATGAATATGGTAATAGTTTTAAAAAAGTAAGAATTTTAAGCCAAAGTAAATTTGTCAAAGATTTTATATACCGCAATTTTAATAAGAGAAAAGTTGTTATTCTAAATACTGAGGAATTAGCAAGTATTTATCATTTTCCATTGCCAACTACTGAAACGCCTAATATTCGTTGGCTTACTGCTAAAAAATCAGCTGCTCCAGTTGAAGCGCCAGACGAGGGAATTGTTTTAGGCAGGAATGTTTTCAGAGGTATTGAAAAGTTAGTGCATATTAAAAGAGATGATAGAAGAAGACACACTTATGTAATTGGTAAATCAGGCACTGGTAAATCAGTACTTTTAGCAAATATGGCTATTCAAGATATTGCCAACGGAGAAGGCGTCTGTGTAATAGATCCGCATGGTGATTTAGTTGAAGATATTTTAACTCATATTCCAAAAGAGCGCGCAGAAGATGTAATTTATTTCAAGCCAGCTGATACACAAAGGCCTATGGGTTTGAATTTATTAGAATATGATAAGAATTATCCAGAGCAAAAAACATTTGTTATTAATGAAATGATAAAAATTTTTGACAAACTTTATGATCTTAAAGCAACTGGCGGGCCTATATTTGAACAATATATGAGAAATTCAATGCTTTTAATAATGGATGACCCTAAATCTGGATCAACATTGTTGGAAATATCAAAAGTATTATCAGACCCAAATTTTAGAAAGTATAAATTAAACAAATGTCATGATCAAACAGTTGTTGATTTTTGGAAAAAAGAAGCTGAAAAAGCAGGTGGAGAAGCTGCATTGGCAAACATAGTCCCTTATGTCACATCTAAATTAACTTCATTTATTTCAAATGATATGATGAGGCCTATTATTGCTCAACAAAAAAGCGCTTTTAATTTAAGAGAAATTATGGACCAAAGAAAAATATTATTACTTAATTTATCAAAAGGCCAATTAGGAGAGCTTAACGCGCATTTAATAGGCATGATAATGGTTGGAAAAATTTTAATTGCCGCTTTATCAAGAACTGACATTTCTCAAGAAAAACGAAAAGATTTTTATTTGTATATTGATGAGTTTCAAAATTTTATTACAGATAGCATTGCTATTATTTTATCAGAAGCAAGAAAATATCGTTTGAATTTAATAATTGCTCATCAATATATTGGACAATTAGTAAAAAATCAAGATACAAGCATTCGCGATGCTGTTTTTGGCAATGTAGGCACACTTATTAGCTTTAAAATTGGCTCTGAGGATGCTGAATTTTTAGTAAAAGAATACCAACCTGTTTTTAATCAATATGATTTAATAAACATTAGCAGATTTAACGCTTATATAAAATTATTAGTTGACAATAGTCCGATTAGGCCATTTTCAATGCAAACATTTCCATTAAATAGTGGTAATCTTAAAATAGCTGAGAGAATAAAAGGTTTATCTAAACTAAAATATGGTAGAGATAGGAATATAGTAGAGGCAGAAATAATGAGGAGAGGTGATATAAAATTTAATTAGTTTATTTTATATATGAAAATAGCAATAATTTCTGACACACATGACAATTTAATAAATTTTAAAAAAGCTACTACTTGGATAGAAAAGCAAAAAATTAAAAAAATAATCCACTGCGGAGATATTTGTTCGCCTAGTGTTTTAAAAAAAGCTTTAGAAAAATTTTCTGGTAAAATTTATTTAGTTTTTGGAAATGCTGATGGAGATCGTTTTTTAATGACAAAATATATTGAAAAAGATATAATTCCTAATGCAGTTATTTATGGAGAATTAGGTAAAGTTAAGATAGGCAATAAAAAAATCGCTTTTACTCATTTTCCAGAATTTGCAAAAGGATTAGCTTATAGCGGACAATATGATATTGTTTTTTATGGCCATACTCATAAGCCATGGCAAGAAAAAATAAATAATTGTTATTTAGTTAATCCTGGAAATTTAGCTGGCTTATTTTATAAAGCGACTTTTGCGGTGTATAATACTGAAAACAATAAATTAGAATTAAAAATATTAGAAAGATTATAATTGGAATTGATTATTGGTTAAAAAGTGGAAACAATTAATAAAAATTTATAGAAAAATTAAATAAAATTGAACATGGACATACTTTAGAACAATAAGAGAAATGTTCTTCAAAGATAATTCTTAATTTTTTCAATGTAATAACAAAAACAAAAAAATGATTTACAATATAAAATGTTAGATAATGGAAAATTTATTAACAGATAAACAATTACAGCTTTATCTTTGATGCGCGAATATTTATTAAAACAAATAAAATCCTATTATACTGATAATAAAACCAATTAAAGAGCCAACAAAAACTTGGGCTGGTGTATGACCAATATGCTCTAATAAGTGAGGGTATTTATTTTTTAGTTTGCCATCAAGATCCTTGATTAACATATTTAAAACATAGCTGTGATTGCCAAGATAAGTTCTAAATCCTAAGGCATCACGAATGATAATAATTGCGAAAATGATTGAAAAGGCAAAAATAGGTGAATTAAAGCCTTGCTTTAAGCCGATAATAGTTGTTAAGGAAATTACTACAGCGCTATGGCCTGATGGCATTCCAGAATAAGCTAATAAATCTTGGTGATTAAATTTCTGCTTGTTTGATTTAATAAAAAATTTTATGGCTTGGCATAATATTCCAGATATGATTGGCAGAATTAAGATTAACATAATTTTTTTAAATAAAAGTTAAATTATAAAGATGATTGTATTTTTTATTAGATAGATAACTTAGAGCTATGAATGGAATTTTTTAAAAATTCTTTCATCAATGGACAAATTTGGAAATGATCTCAACTTTTTGAAGGAGTTGAGCTACTTTAAAATGATAAATGCTATAGTTATTATAGCATTTATAGTATTTAAATAAAAATCTTATGAATTTTGTTGATAAACTAATCAGGAATAGATATTTAAAAAGTCCAGAAATAATACAAGCTTTTAGAAAAATAAGTAGGTCTGATTTCTTGCCAGATAAAATAAGAGATCAAGCAGAAATTGATGCTCCATTATCAATTGGCTATGGACAAACAATTTCACAACCATCAACAGTGGCTTTTATGTTGGAATTGCTTCAACCTCAAAAAGGTGATAAGATATTAGAGGTTGGAACTGGTTCTGGTTGGCAAACAGCGCTATTGGCTGAAATAGTTGGAGGTAATGGAAAAGTTATCTCAATAGAAAGAATTAGGGAATTAAAAAAATTTGCGCAAGATAATTGTAAAAGATATAATTTTATTAAATCAGGGATTATTAAAATATTTTATGGTGATGGTTCTATTGGGATGAAAGATCAAGCTCCTTTTGATAAAATAATTGTTGCAGCAGCTTATCCAGATATACCGCAAGAGCTTATGGAACAACTTAGAGTAAATGGCAGTCTTGTGATGCCAGTTGGTAAATATGGATTTCAAGAAATAGTTTTATTGAAAAAGAAAAACAATTTAAAATTTGAAGAGGAAAAATATCCAGGGTTTATTTTTGTTCCATTAATAAGAAAACAATAAATAATATGATTAAAAAAACATATTCTATATTATGCCTCATCTTAGTTATTTTAATTTTAGCAGTTATTTTTTACTGGAAAGTTGTTATCTATAGTCCAATCAATAGCAATAGCGCAAAAGAAATAAGTTTTATTGTTAAACCAGGCCAAAGTATTAGTAAAATAATTGATAATTTAAAAAAACAAGGTTTTATAAGGAATAAACTTATCTTTAAAATCTATATTCTTTTAACCAATCAGAAAAAATTTATTGCCTCAGAGCATATTTTAAGAAAAAATATGAGCTTAGCTGAAATAGTTAAAGAATTATCAGCTAATATACCAAGAAATCAGGAAAGGACAATTACAATCATTGAAGGTTGGAATATTAATGATATAGCTAATTATTTTGAAAAAAATAAAATTACAGATAAAAGTACATTTTTAGATTTAACAAGGAATAGTCAATGGTTGTTAAAAAAGAAGGACAAAGGAATAATTAAAGATGATTTATTGTTAAAGATGCTACAGGATAAAAAATTAGAGGGATTTCTTTTTCCAGATACTTATCGCATTTATAAAAATGCATCACCAGAACAGGTAATAATAAAAATGTTAAATAATTTTGACAAGAAAATAGCTCCATATAAAAATGAAATTCATAACAATAAAATAGCTGGAAGCAAAAGAACACTTTACGAGATTATTACAATGGCGTCTATTTTAGAAAAAGAAGTAAGAACATATCAAGATAAAAGATTGGTTTCTGGAATTTTTTGGAAAAGAATAGAAAAAAATCAACCATTAGAATCTTGCGCTACATTAGCATATGCTTTGAAAAAGAATAAGTATAGATATAGTTCTGAAGATATTAAAGTAAAGAGTTTGTATAATACATATCAAAATAAGGGATTGCCACCTAGTCCAATTTGCAATCCAGGTTTAGATTCTATAAAAGCCGCGCTTCATCCAAAATTTAGTCAATATAACTATTTTCTAAATAGGCCTAGTGATGGTAAAACTATTTTTAGCAGAACATTAAGAGAGCATAATATAAATAAAGAAAAATATTTAGAATAAATATATGTTTTTAAATAATAATAAATTTATTATATCACTTGGCGGTTCTTTAATAGCTCCAAATAATAAAGTAGATTGGAAATATTTAAAAAGATTCTATCAATTAATTGTAGAGCAAACTAAACAATCTAAAAAATTCTATATAATTACAGGTGGTGGATCTATTTGTCGTGAATATCAACAAGCAGTTGGTAAAATTACTAATTTAAGTGATAATGAAATAGACTGGTTGGGAATTTATGTCACTCATCTTAATGCTGAATTATTAAAGATTATATTTAGAAAAATAGCTGATAAAAGAATTATTAAAAATCCAACAGAACATTTTAATAGTTCTAAAAAAGTAATTATTGCTGGTGGTTGGAAGCCAGGTTGGTCAACAGATTATATTGCAGTAATACTTGCTAAACAATATAGGATTAATACAATTATAAATTTATCTAATATTGATTATGTTTATAATAAAGATCCTAATAAGTGCAAAGATGCTAAAAGAATAAAAAGAATTAATTGGATAGAGTTTAGAAAAATAGTAGGTAACGAACATAAGCCAGGAATAAATATGCCATTTGATCCAATAGCCAGTAAAAAAGCAGAAGGATTAGGGTTAAAAGTTATTATTATGAATGGTAGTAAAATAAAAAATTTAGAAAATTACTTAAATCACCAAAAAGTAAAAGGAACATTAGTAGAATAAAAATAAAACAGACTATATTTTAAAAACAGTCTGTTTTATCTAATAAAAAGGTACTATTTTATTTATTTTAAAGCATCTTTTAAGCCTTTGCCAGCCTTAAATTTAGGAACAGTAACTGCTGGAATTTTAATTTTTTCATCTGGTTTTTGAGGATTAACCCCCATTCTTGCTGCTCTTTTTTTTGTTTTAAATACCCCAAAACCAGTTAAACTAATTTCTTTTCCTGATTTTAAGGTATTAGTTATTGTATCAAGCAATGTTTCTACTACTAAAGTAACTTCTTTTTTGCCAATTTTTGTTTTTTCAGAAATTGTGTCAACTAATTGAGACTTATTCATAATTTCACCTCCTTTCTATTTAAATTATAGGTTATAATATTTTTGCTTCCTTGTCTATTCTTTTGATTCTTAATGCTTTTTTTGTTTTTTTGTTTATTTCAATATAAATACTATTAAAAATACAGTATCCAGTTTTAGAAATCTCATGGGGTTGCTTGATTTGAGTTAGAAATTCTCTAATAGCAGGCTCTTTTTTAATACCTAATATACTATCCTTATTTCCTACCATACCAGCATCACTTACGTAAGCTGTTCCATTTTTGCTAATTTGTAAGTCAGCTGTAGGTGTATGAGTATGGGTTCCTATAATAGCGCTAACTCTATTGTCTAAATAGTATTTTAATGCATTTTTTTCAGAGCTAGCTTCTGCATGAAAATCTACTAATATAGGAATGTCTGGAAAATTTTTATAAATTTCATCAAACTTTCTAAAAGGGCAGTCATAATTTTTAGCCATAAAAACTCTTCCTATTAAATTTACCACAATTAGCTTATTTTTGCCAATTTCTATTATTCTCCATCCATCACCAGGGGCAAGTGGAGGGTAATTAGCTGGTCTAATAATAGGATATTTTTTATTCTTTAATATTTCTTCAGCTTGTTTATTCTCATATATATGATCTCCAGATGTAAAAAAATCAATCTCTGCTTGTATCATTTCTGTTAATATTTTTTCAGTAACACTTCTTCCATGAGCTAAATTTTCTCCATTAGCGATAACTATATCTATTTTAAGCCTTTTTTTTAATTTTGGCAATATATTAGCGATACAAGATCTGCCAATAGAACCAACAATATCGCCAATAAATAATATTTTTATCATATAATTTTATCTTGCATATTCTATAACCCTCATTTCTCTAATTACATTTACCTTAATCTCGCCTGGATATTTTAATTCTATTTCTATTTGATGCGCAATTTTTCTAGCTAAATTATGAGCTTCTAAGTCATCAATTTTGTCTGGCATAACAAAAACTCTTATTTCCCTTCCAGCTTGTATTGCATAGACCTTTTCTACCCCATCAAAATTCTTAGCAACATTTTCTAACTCTTCTAATCTTTGTAAATATCTTTCATAAGTATCTTTTCTAGCTCCTTCGCGAGCGCCGCTAATAGCATCAGCAACTTTTACAATTACTGACATTAAGTCAGCTGGCTTATCATCATGATGAGTTAGAATAGGATTAATAATTTTGTCAGAAAGATGGAATTTTTTAGCTATGTCTCTTCCAATCTCCATATGTGTGCCTTTAATTTCTTGGTCTAAAGCTTTTCCTATATCATGTAGAAGTCCGGCTTTTTTAGCTAAAGTAACATCAGCGCCTAATTCTTCTGCTATTAAGGCTGATAAGTTAGCCACTTCAATAGAATGTTGAAGAACATTTTGTCCATAGCTTGTTCTATATTTTAAACGTCCTAAAATTTGCACTAATTTTGGATCAAAGCCTGTAACACCTACTTCATACATTGCTTCTTCTCCAGCTTTTTTTATGTCTAAGGCTACTTGCTTTTTAGCCTCTTCAATAGTTGATTCAATTCTTGCTGGATGAATCCTGCCATCTAAAATTAATTTTTCCAAAGCTCTTTTAGCTATTTCCCTTCTAATAGGTGAGAATGCTGACAATGTAATAGTGTTTGGTGTGTCATCAACGATAATTTCCACGCCAGTTGATTGTTCTATAGCTTTGATATTTCTTCCTTCTCTTCCAATAATTCTACCTTTCATTTCATCATTTGGCAAGCCTACTGTGCTAGTAGTTGATTCAGCAGCTAAAGGAGATGCCATTCTTTCCATAGCTAATAATAACATTGATCTGGACTTTTTTTCAATTTCTTCAGCGCCTTCATTTTCTAATTTTCTAATTCTAGATAAAATACTTTCCTTCATTTGACTTTCAATATTTTTCATCAACACTTCTCCAGCTTGTTCTTTTTTCATTCCTGCAATTTTTTCTAATTTTTCTAATTGTTCTTTTTTGATTTCATTTATTCTCTTTTTTACTTCTTCAACTCTAGTTATTTTTTCATAAAGTTTTGTTTGCTTAGCTTGTAATTCAAATAATTTTTTGCTAAAAATATTTTCTTTTCTTTCTAAGCGATTTTGTTGCTCTTTAATTTCTCTATTTCTTCTCCTTTCTTCTTTTTTAGCTTCTTCAATAATTTTGATTGCTTTTTCTTGAGCATTTAATAGTTCTCGTTTTTGTTTTGCTTTTGTTTCTTCAATTATTTTTTCTGCTTTTGTTTTAGCTGATTTTATTTTTTTGCTTACAGCTATCTTTCTTGTTATAAATCCTAAAATAAACCCTAAAACAAGAATAGCTAAAGAAATAATGATTTCCATAAAAATAATTATTTCTTAATGCAAAATGAATTGAGTGAGTTAAATTTATCAAATATTAAAAAATTTACAATATTTTTTCAGTATCAATATTTGTGAGAATAAATATCTTATTTCCATTTTTTTTATGTTCTGATCAATAAAAATAATACTATTTTTCATATTTTTTGGTTTATAGCAAGTTTTAATAACTAAACTCTTATTCATTTTTGTTTAAGAAATACAAAATTAAATATAATAATTGTTATATTTAATCTATCACAAAATCTAATTTTAAGCAAATTTTATATTTTTAATCCTCTTTTTTTAACTTGTTCTTTTGCATTTTTTTGAAGATCAATAATTTTGTCAGTTTCATCAACTATTTCGCGGCCAAAAACCTCTTCAATAACATCTTCTAATGTCGCAATTCCTCTTAACGAGCCATATTCATCAAAAACAAAGGCAATATGTGTTTTTTTACTAATAAATTCATTTAACAATACATCAAGCTTTCTATTTTCAGGCACAATAATAAGATTATTTTTATGATAAATATCTTTTATTTTTACACCTAGATTAATCCCGATTAAATCTTTTGTATATAAAATTCCCACTATTTTATCAATATGTTTGTCATAAATAGGAATTCTTGTAAAACCATACTTTTTAATTCTTTGAAGATTTTTTTTATCTAAAATATCTTTAACATCAAGGGCAAAAACAACAGTTCTTGGAGTCATTATGCTTCTAACAATTTTGTCAGAAAATGATAATGCTCCTAACATAATGCGCTCTTCATCAGTGTCAATTTTAGATTTTGGTGAATCTTCGTGAAATTTAATAATTTCCTTAAATTCTCTTTTGCTTAAAATATTTGGCATTTCTTTGCCTAAAATTTTATCCAATACCCAAGAGAGTGGCAAGGCAATAGGATATAAAACAAAGATAAAAAATTTTACCAACCAAATAATTTTTGAACTTAATTCAATTGCATATCTTGAAAAAATTGCTTGTGGAAGGATTTCACCAAAAATCACAATCAATGCAGTTGCTAATAATCCAGCAATTATTCCATTAACAATACTGCCAAGAAAAATTGATAAAGCTGAATTTACGGCAACATTACCAATCAACAAGGTGCAGAGAAGTAAATTTCCATTTTTGCGAACAGTATAAACTTTTTTAGCTTTTTTATTCCCTAGTTTAGCTTTTCTTTTTAAGTCTTCTTTATCAATACTGAGCAATCCTAATGTGAGGCCTGAAAAAATACCTGATAAGCAAATTAGTAAAATTATAATAACATAATTCATATTATTATGATAATTATAGCTTAGAATTTATTATTTAGCAATCTTTATAATAATTAAGCCTTATTTTTAATTGACATAGCTTAATTATCTGTTATACTATAATTATATTATCTAATCAGTCTAATTGTTGGATAGTAAAGGCGTTTAGTCTTTTCATAAAATCGCATTTAAGTGATTCCTTACTGCTAACGAAGTTGCAAAATTTCGCAGAACAAACATAAAAAAACTTTCAATAGTAGCTTTTATTAAAATAGTATGTCCAAAATATTGGTTAGCTAAAATTATTATTAATTTGCAATCAATTACAAATAATTTATTACATTAATATGTTAGAGAATAATCAATCTATTTTTTGGAGTTTTCCAGAATATAATAAGTATGATAAAAAATTTTCATGGTATTTTTCTATGATTACTCTTGGATTATTGTTTATAATTTATGCGATTTGGACAAAGAATTTTTTATTTGCCATAATAATTATTCTCATAGCTGTTATTTTATTTTTAAATGATAAGCAAGAGCCAATTGATATTGAGATTGAATTAAATAAAAATGGCGTAAGATTAGGTTCTAAATTTTATTCTTATAAAGATTTTGATAATTTTTGGATAATATATAAGAGAGATGTAAAAAATTTATATTTTAGTTTTAAATCATGGGCTAAGTTTGACTTGTCAATTCCGTTAGAAGATCAGAATCCAATCAGAATTAGGAAGTTTTTATTAAAATATCTAAAAGAAGATTTAAAAAAGGAAAATGAACCAACATCTGAAGCCTTAGGAAGAATGTTAAAACTATCATAAACATTAGATTATGCTTCAAACAGATGAATATCAAGATCGTTTAAATCGTCTTGAGATGCTAAAAAAATTAAAAATAGATCCTTATCCAAGTAAAGTTCAAAGAGATTATTATTGTAAAGATTTTTTAGATAATTTTGAAAAATTAATTAAAAAACAAAAAAATGTTTATTTAGTTGGGAGAATTAGAAACATTAGATTACATGGAAAATTATGTTTTATAGATATTGCTGATGAAAGCTCAAAACTTCAGATTGTTATTATGAAATCAGATTTTAAAAATTTTAGCCATATAAGAAAAGATAGTTATAATACTTTAGTTCAATTATTAGATATAGGAGATTTTATTCAAGTAAGTGGAATTCCTTATTTAACAAAAAGAGGAGAGAAGAGCATTAAAGCAATTACTTGTAAAATTTTAGCCAAATCACTACGTCCCTTGCCAGATAAATGGTCTGGATTTAAAAACGAAGAGGAGAGATTTAGAAAAAGATATTTAGATATTTTATTTAATCCAGAAGTAAAAGACCTTATCATTAAGAAATCAAAATTTTGGAACTCTGTTCGTCAGTTTATGCAATTAAAAGGATTTTTAGAAGTTGAAACACCAGTTTTAGAAAATACAGCTGGTGGAGCTGACGCGCGACCATTTGTTACGCATCATAATGCCTTAAATATTGATGTTTACTTACGAATTTCAATGGGAGAGCTTTGGCAAAAAAGATTGATGATAGCTGGATTTGAAAAAGTTTTTGAAATTGGTAGGCAATTTAGAAATGAAGGAATGGACTCAGAGCATTTGCAAGACTATACTCAGATGGAATTTTATTGGGCTTATGCTGATTATGAAAAAGGAATGAAATTAGTAGAAGAATTATTCAAGTATATTGCTAAGCAAACTTTTGGAACTCTAAAGTTTAGAATAAACAAATTTGATATTGATTTAAACAAAAAATGGAAAAAATATGATTATGTTAAAACAGTGAAAAAATATACAGGTATTGATATTCTAAATTCAGATATTAAACAAATTGAGTTAAAATTAAAAGAACTAAATATAAAATACGATAAAAGAGGTTTTAATATTACTCGCGCAATTGATAATTTATGGAAATATTGTCGTAAAAAAATAGCTGGGCCTGGGTTTTTAATTAATTTGCCAGTTAAAGTTTCCCCTTTGGCAAAAATATTAAAAAATTCTAATTCACTGTTAACTCAAAGATTTCAAGTTCTTATAGCTGGTTCAGAATTAGGTAATGGATATAGCGAACTTAATGATCCTATTGATCAAGCAAAACGTTTTAAAGAACAGCAAAAATTGCGTGACAAAGGGGATCAAGAAGCTCAAATGTATGATTATGAATTTGTTCAAGCATTAGAATATGGTATGCCACCAACTTGTGGATTTGGAATGAGCGAGAGAGTGTTTTCATTTTTATCAAATAGATCTGCTAGAGAATGTCAAATATTTCCATTGATGAGGCCTGAAAATAAATCTATATAAATTATTTATACGATCTTATGTTAGATATTAAATTTATTAGAGAAAATGCTAAAAAAGTAAAGCAAATTGCAAAGTATAAAAATAGGCAAGTAGATATTGATAAATTACTTGAGCTTGATACTAAAAGAAGAAAATTGCAAGGCAAGATTGATGATTTAAGAAAAAAGAGAAATGAATTGTCATTATATAAAAATGCCAAGCCAAGCTTAAAACAGATTAAAGAAAATAGAAAAATAAAAAAAGAGCTGTCAGAATTGGAAAAAAAATTTAAATCAATAGATTTAGAATATAAAAAATTGGTTTATTCTGTGCCTAATGTAATTTCAAAAGATACTCCTATTGGACCAGATGAATCAGGGAACAAAGTTATTAAAAAATTTGGTGAGATTCCTCATTTTAATTTTAAGCCAAAAGACCATATTGAACTTGGAAAAATGCATCATATAATTGATACTGAAAAAGCGGCAAAGATATCAGGATCAAGATTTAATTATTTATTTGATAGCGCTGTAATGATGCAATTTGCTTTAATTCAATTTTTAATTAATACATTAACAGATAGAAAAATAATTAAAAAATTAGCTGATAAAGTAGGCAATCCATTTGATAAACCATTTATTCCTGTAATTCCACCAGTTATAGTCAAAAGTGAAGTGATAAAAAAAATGGATAGGTTTGATCCAATTGAAGATAGATATTATTTAAAACAAGATGATGCTTTATTAGTGGGAAGCGCAGAGCATACCTTAGGACCATTGCATATTGATGAAATAATTGATGAAAAAGATTTGCCAATAAGATATATTGGATATTCAACAGCATTTAGAAGAGAAGCTGGATCTTATGGGAAAGATACAGCTGGTATATTAAGACGTCATCAGTTTGATAAAGCAGAAATGGAGTCTTTTATACAAGAGGAATTTGGGCTTATTGAACAAGATTTAATAGTTTCTATTCAGGAATATTTAGTCCAACAATTAGAAGTGCCATATCAAGTTGTAAGTATATGTAGCGGAGATATGGGCAAGCCAGATTTTAGGCAGATTGATATAGAATGTTGGATGCCTGGGCAAAATAAGTATCGTGAAACTCATACTTCAGATTATATGACTGATTATCAATCAAGAAGATTAAATACTAAATATAGGACAAAAGATGGCAAAAAGAAATTTGTGCATATGAATGATGCTACTGCATTTGCAATAGGTAGGATTTTAATTGCAATTATAGAAAATAATCAACAAGAAGATGGGTCTATTTTAATCCCTAAAGTATTGCAGAAATATATGCCAGGTAATTTAAGTGTTATAAAGTAATATACTCAAAGAAGCTTAGTTTTGTTATATTAAACAAAATTATAAGAGAAACATATTCTACACAAAAAGGAGTTTAGCTCCTTTATAAGTTTGACTAAGTAATAAAAATTTATGAATAAAAAAATAAAAATTGCCTTATTATTTGGCGGGATATCAGATGAGAGAGAAATATCACTTAAAACAGGGAGCCAAATTTATAAAGCTTTAGATAAGAATAAATATAAAATTTTTAAATATGATCTTAAGTTTGATTTAAAAAAATTTTTAAATGACAGTTTAGATAAAAAATTTGATTTAGTTTTTCCAGCTCTACATGGGAAATTTGGCGAAGATGGCAAATTACAAGGAATGTTAGATATTTTAGGTATACCATATGTTTTTTCCAAAACATTAGCAAGCGCTTTAGCAATGGATAAGGTTTTAACAAAACAAATTTTTCAAGCAAATAATATTTTAACAGCTGAATATTTGGCTATTTCTAAAACAGATTATAATAAAGATATTTTAGATAAAATCCAAAAAAAATTAGGCAAAAAAACAATAATAAAGCCATCAAATTCTGGTTCGTCAGTTGGTATTAACATTGCTAAAAATAAAAAAGAACTTGAAAAATATATTCAACAAGCTTTTAAATACAGCAGTAAGGTTTTAGTTGAAAAATTTATAAATGGCAAAGAATTAAGTGTTGCGATAATTGGCAATAAGCATCCAAGAGCTTTGCCAGTAATTGAAATAATTCCCCAAATATCTAATTTTTTTGATTATAAAGCCAAGTATAAAAAAGGTGGAAGTAGGGAAGTGTGCCCAGCTAAAATTTCAAATAAAATAAAAAATAGTGTTCAAGAAATAGCGCTTAAAATCTATAGCATAATTGAATGTAGAGATATAGCAAGGATTGATTTTATATTAGAGCAGCGGAGTAATAAATTATATTGCCTTGAAGTAAACACAATACCTGGTATGACATCTGCGAGTTTGGCGCCAAAAGCTGCAAAAGCAGATGGTATGAAATTTAGTGATTTTTTAGATAAACTCATTAGTCTATCACTTGATTTTACATAACATGTAATAATAAAATATTAGATAATTGGTTATGCGCAGAAAGGAGATCAACTTATTTAGCCAAAAGGGAACTAAGTTAATGATTTTTAAATACAAATTATAGGATTTAGTTGCTTTTGATTGATTTGCTTAGAGTGCAGAAACGATAAATTAATATTTTTTTGCACATATAAATAATTATTTATGACAAACAATAAGAATAAATTAGATAAAAAAATTTTTGATTTTTTAGCGATTTCTATTGTTGGGGTTATTGCAGGATTATTAGGAGCCTTGATTTTTAGTTCATATTTTTTTACATCATCATTTACATTGCCATTTTTTGGACAAATAAATTTTGACTCTTCTAATTTAGGTTCTAATCAATTGATTATAAAACAACCACAGAAAGTAGTAATTAAACAAGACCTTCGCGCTTATGAGGTAATAAATAATATAAAAGAAATAACTTTAGATATTTATCCATTAGTTAAAACTAATCAAATTACCAATAAATTTAGTTTAGATAATTTTTATAAACAAAAAGATAGTTTGGGCAAAGCTATAATTTTGTCAAATAATGGATGGCTTTTAACTAATATTCATTTAGACAAAAATAAAAAATATATATTTGTAGATAAAGATAAAAATAAATACAAGCAAGAGAAAATTATTTATGATAAGTTAACAAAGTATAGTTTTATTAAGATAAACAATAACAATAAAGCTCTACCTGTTGCTCAATTTACTCCGCTTAATGAAATAAATCCAGGCCAAAGTGTTCTAATATTTGATAAATTCAATAATTTGTATAGCTCGCTAATAGCAAATTTACAATCTAAAAATTTAATTAAATCAACAGAAAAATTTGATTGTTTTGTGAAAATTAATCAAAACATAAAAGGAGCTATTGTAATAGATTATAAATCAAGAATAATAGGATTTATTGGAGAGCAAGGCGTTTTTCCAATTATAAATTTTAATAATGCCTTAAAATATATTTTTAAACAAAGCAAAATAAAAAGACCATATCTTGGTATATCATATTATTCGCTAAATTCTCTTGTCTCAAAAACAGATAATTTTAATAATTATGGAATAATAGTTTACAATATTGATACAAATAGCCCTAGCCAAAAAGCAGGAATAAAAATTGGCGATAATATTGTTCAAATAAATAGCACTAAATTAAATGAAAAAAATGATTTTACTAAAATTATACAATCACTTAACCCGGGCGATGAAATTAATTTAATCATTAAGAAAGGAAATAAAGAAAAAATGATTAGTGTTAAGTTAGGTGAAAAATAAAACATAACTATGAAATTTGTAAAAAATATTAAAAATTTAAAAGATAAAAAAGTGCTTTTAAGGCTTGATTTAAACGAACCAATAAAAAATCAGGGTGAAATTTTAGATGATTTTAGGCTTAAAAAATCATTAGAAACCATAAATTATTTAATATCAAGAAAGGCTAAAATAATTATTATCAGCCATTTAGGCGAGCCACAAAAAACAAAGAAAGTTAGGGTAAATAAGAAAAAATATTCTTTAAAGAAAATAGCATTGCGGCTTGAAAAATTATTAAGCCAAAAAGTTGAATTTGTTGATGATTGTATTGGCAGAAAAGTAGAAAGAAAAATAGCTAAAATGAAAAAATGTGAGATTATAATGTTGGAAAATTTAAGATTTCATAATGAAGAAAATAAAAATGATAGAAATTTTGCTAAAAAATTAGCTAAATTAGCTGATATTTACGTGAATGACGCTTTTGGAACAAGCCATCGTAATCAAGCTAGTGTTTCAGCTATTAAAAATTATCTACCTAGCTATACAGGATTTTTAATAAAAAATGAATTATTGCATTTAAACAAAGTTTTAAAAAAAACAAAGGGCTTGATAATATTATTCGGAGGGGCTAAAATTAAAACAAAGTTACCTTTAATTAAAAAATTTATAAAAAAAGCTGACTATATTTTAATTGGAGGTGTATTAATTAATTATTTTCTAAAATCATTAAATTTAAGTTCTGGCAAATATAAAGTTAATAAAAAAGAATTAAGTGAAATAGATGAAATAAGAAAATATACAACATATACAAGTAATAATAAAAATAAAAAAATATTATTGCCGATTGACTTAGTTATAAGTAGAAAAATTAGCAAGGCTGAAAATGTTAAGGTTGTTCCAGTTGATAAATTGCCATTAAATAGTTATCAATTAGATATTGGGCCAGAAACAATTAAATTGTTTGCTGAAAAAATTAGACAAGCCAAATATATTATTTGGAATGGGCCTTTGGGAAATTATGAAATAAAAACATTTAGTCATGGCAGTTATGCTTTAGCAAGATTAATAGCTAATAGATCAAGCGGAAAAGCATATGGACTAGTTGGTGGAGGAGAAACGATTGATGTTTTAAGAAATATAAAAATGGAAAGCTATATTGATTGGATTTCTACTGGTGGAGGAGCTATGTTAGCTTATTTAGCTGGAGAAAAAATGCCAGGATTAGAAGGGATTATTTAAAAGCTTATTTTGCTCTCAAATGAGCTCAATTTCTTTTAAACACTAAATGAGTTGAACTCATTTAAGAGCGTGTCCACTTATAAAAGAGTGTTTTAAAAATTCTATTTTGCTCCATAAAGCAAATATTATGCATTTTAAAATATTATTATTTATTTAACAAAAAATTTATGGCTAAAATAAAAAAAATCATAGCGCGAGAAATTTTAGATTCACGAGGAAATCCAACAGTAGAAACAAAAGTTGTTTTATCTAATGGAATTAGCGCTAAAGCTAGCGTTCCTTCTGGCGCTTCTACTGGAAAACATGAAGCTTATGAACTGCGTGATAATAATAAAAAACGTTATAATGGAAAAGGTGTTTTAAAAGCAGTAAAAAATGTTAACAATAATATTGCTAAAAAATTAAAAAAAATAGACATTACAAAGCAAGAAAAAATCGACGAAATAATGATAAAATTAGATGGAACGAAAAATAAGAAAAGATTAGGCGCTAATGCAATATTAAGTGTTTCATTAGCTTGCGCTAGAGCTGGAGCTATTAATAATAAAATAGAATTATATAAGTATATTGCAAAAACATTTCAATTTCCAAAGTCTAAATTTAAACTTCCCATTCCAATGTTTAACATTTTTAATGGTGGAAGACATGCAGATACTAATCTGGATTTTCAAGAATTTATGATTATACCAGTTAAGAAAAATATCCGCCAAAAAATGGATTTTGCAGAACGAGTGAGAATGAGCGCTGAAATTTTCCATGAATTAGGGAATGTTTTAAAAAAATCTAATTTTGATACTGACAAAGGAGATGAAGGTGGCTATGCTCCTGACATTTTTTCAAGTGTTCAAGCAATTGAGTTGATAATGGCAGCTATTTTAAATGCTGGTTATACACCTGGCAAAGACATTGGTTTAGGCATTGATGTTGGCTCATCCCAATTATACAATCAACAAACAGGAAAATATATTTTTAAATTAGATCAAACTGTTTTTTCAAATTCTACTTTAGTAGGACTATATTATGAATGGTTTAGAAAATATCCAATAATCTTGCTTGAAGATGGATTAAGCGAAGACGATTGGAGCGGTTGGAAAGAATTAACTAATGAATTAAAAGATGAATTACTATTAGTTGGAGATGATTTATTTGTTACAAATATTAAAAGATTAGAAAAGGGGATTAAAAATGGAATAGCCAATTCTATTTTAATAAAACCAAACCAAGTAGGAACATTAACAGAAACAATAAATTGTATTAAATTAGCTCAAAAAAATAATTATAAAATTATTATATCTCATAGAAGCGGTGAGACAGATGATGATTTTATTTCTGATTTATCAGTTGCTGTTAGAGCTGATTACATTAAAGCTGGAGC
>JALTFF010000105.1 GCA_027007465.1 bacterium
GCTAGAATTTTGATTCTTAATAGGCAATTTAAAATTTAATTCTTTTTCAATATCAAAACCCTTTTTCCAATCTTCTTCTGTCATAGAAGGTGCTCCCGCCACTAATTCATCATAAATTTTATCTCTAGGGTCATAGGGACGTGGGACAGCACCAGTTCCCATTTTTCGCTTTTTAAAAAACATATTTTTATCTTATTAAATATTATTTTTAAATTATGCACTAGGACTTACAGAAGCTGACGGGCTAAGTGAAGCAGAAGGACTAAGCGAAGCTGAAGGACTTAATGAAGCAGAAGCTGAAGCTGAAGGTGATATAGAAGCAGAAGGACTAAGCGAAGCTGAAGGACTTAATGAAGCAGAAGCTGAAGCTGAAGGTGATATAGAAGGACTTACTGAAGCTGACGGAGAAATAGAAGCTGAAGGACTTAATGAAGCAGAAGCTGAAGCCGACGGAGATACTGAAGCTGATGGAGAAATAGAAGCTGAAGGAGATACTGAAGCTGATGGAGAAATAGAAGCTGAAGCTGAAGGAGAAGGACTTAATGAAGAAGAATAATTTAAAGGATTTGCAAACAACAATTGTCTTGTATTTCTAATTTCTATCCAACTAATATCAAATTCATCATTTCTATTATTAGAAAAATAAACAGGCATCATTCTTTGTTTAGGAATTTTTGTTTCATGTATAGACACTCTTATATCATTAATCCAAAATTCTACTTTACTTATTTTCCATGCTATCTTATATTCAGCTGCAACATTAGTCCATAAAGAGCTCCAAGTTATAGTATTTTGTTCTGGTGTATCACTATCAGCACTATATGTTCTTGTATAAAAATTAGTTCCACTAATGTAAAAGTAAGCAGAATTTCTATTTCCAAGAGCTCTAGTATAAAAACCTATATATCTTTCATCTCCTACAGTAGGAGCAGTAGGAATTTTAAGTTTAAATACTAATTCTCCAAACAAAAATGAAAAAGTAGAATTAGCCCTACCGCTTGAATACACTCCACTATTTACTCTTATTTTATTATTTACTCTAGTTATATTACCACTAATAGTTTTAAAACTATCTGGATCATAACCACTAATAGATGGGTCATATAAATAAAATTTATTGTTGCTATAGTTTTGCATACATTATTAATTTATTTATTGCAATAATTATTTTCCTATACTATTTATAATATAATAATATAGGTCAAATTCTGTCAATAAATAAATTGTTGTTAGTGTTTCTTAGGTCTTCCTCGTGTTTTTTTATGTAAATTTGCAGAATTTTCTTCTTCTTTTTTTTCTTCTTCTGCCACTACTTTTTCTTCTGTTTCTTCTTTTTTAATTTCTTCTTTTTTATTAACTGGAACATCTTCTATTGGCTCAGGAACTTTTTCTTTAACAGGGTCTAAAGATTTTTCAGAAGAAATATCATTTTCTATTTTCTTTTTATACATAGCTTCCGCCATTTCAAAAGCTAACCTTTTTATATATTCTTTTTGCTCATTGCTAAGATTAATTGGTGATTTAGGATTAATTAATTTTCCAATAGCTCCATGATCTAATTCAACAATATTATGTTCTGGTTCACTATTTTTTCTACTTAACTCATGTGGGTCCTTATTATCTTCTGGAGCTATAATAAATTCTGCTGTATTGTCTGTTCCAAAAGCTGGATGCTCTAACATCATTTTAACAATTTTTTCGTCTTTAACTTCTGCTACCCCATCTTTAAATTTAACATAAATACCAGGCACACTTGGCGTTCCAGTTAATCTATTGCCTGGAATACCTGGTCGTAAAACAACACGATAATTAGAATGTTTTGAAATAAATTTCATATTTTTTATTCATTTATTAATATTAATATATGTTAAAGAGGGGAGAAAATATTTCTCTCCCCTCTAATAAAATTATTTAATCAAACCTATAACTCTTAAATAATTACCATCAGCATTAACTAATTGTCCATCATCATCTATCTTAACAACAATATCATTACCGTTTTCTGCAGTAATATAACCTCTTCCACTAGCAAAATTAATTGTAGTAGCAGTATTATCCGCTGGTAATGCTTCCATTCTAATTGTTTCATTTGTGCCATCTATTTCATAAACCTTTAAATTATTAGCTGAAGCAGTAGTAAGATTTACAAGATAATCAATCTCTTGCAAATTAACTCTATGTGATTTTTTTACAACTTCCTTATCAAATCCCCTATCATAAGTTAATCTTACTGCTAAATAATTAGCTGCATCAGTATCTACTTTTACATCATAATAAGTATTTCCATCTTCAGTGCTAGCTGTAATAGCTCCATCAACAAATTGAGAAGCTGTTGCTTCTGAACGAACAGTATCTAAAACTTTTGCAGACCAATAATTGCTGGAATTAATTGCATCTACTAATGCTCCAACAGTAGCATAATCAGAAAAAGCAAAAGTTTCTGTGCCACCATCAGAAGTAACTAAAACTATATTAGTTGCAGTAGTTACAGTTACAGAAGTAACCGAACCAGAACCAGCATATTTTAATCTAATAGCAATGGGTCCGTTAGTGCCAACTTGTCTAACTTCCCCTTTTGCTAACAAATCTTTAACCTGTAATGATTGTAAACTCATATTTTTAAATTATTATGACCAAATAATCCGTGGTCTATCGGATTGGAAATCAGAGCTTCCAAAGGGGCATGCTTTTAATGTCCCATGCCCCCAGAAGACACAGACAAAATAAATTTGTCCTATAACTTACCTAAAATATTAATCAGTTACACCTTTAAGTAAAGCACATCTAGCAGCTTGCTTACGCTCAAGTCCAATTTCAGTAATAAACTGGTCAACTTCTCCGTCAGCATCATTAGCTTGCACATTAGTATATAATTTAGTATCTCTATTCTTCATTGGACGTAATCTAAATGAATCTAAATCAAGCAAGAAAGCATAACCTGCATAATCTTCTACGAACAAAGGATTATGAACAATGTTAATTGTTCCAAATGGACTTATCCACTTACTTATTTCTAATCCATAACTAGTATCACCAGTTTTAGTCACAATCTGTCCTCTTGCAATTTCGTTAATAGCTTGTAATACAATTCCACCAGCGAACAATGTCTTTGTAGCATTACCATAAGTAAATCCTTCTCGTAAGAAAACATTTAAATCAGTAGCGCTTAAAGGACCTCCCTGATCTTGAACATAAGCATTATTAGAATTAATAAATTCTAAAATACCACCAGTAGCTCTTTTTGGATAACCATTAGCTCCAGTAGTAGATTTCTTTTCACCAAACCACATAGCATACTCAATATCTTTAGCGTGCTCAATAGCAGCCACTCTTCTTAATCGTTGCAACTCGTCTCCTCCATAATGACGAGTGTTTCTATCAGTGCCAGAAAGCCCAATAGTTCTCTTAAAAATTTGAGTATAATTCGTCTCTTTAGATGTGCGAGTTGTATTTATATTTCTAGCTGTGCTTCCTTCCTCGTTAGCATTACCAACAATAAACAAACTATCACCAACCTCTGGAGTAGCTGCAGCAGTAGTGCCAAAGCTACGTCCACTAGCAGATACTGTAATAGTTGTTGCGCTAGCCACAGTATCTACTAAAAAGTTTTCACCAGTTCTCGCATTTTTAACAACATCTCCAACGGTGAAAATATAAGCTGAACTTGAACCAGCTCCAGTAACACCTAAAGTTAAAGCACCAGTTGTTCCTGAAACTGAAGAAATTTTAGCATACTTTCCAGAATAGAAACCTTCAAACCAACTAAATTCAGGATTATCAGTTTCCTTTTTCATAATGGAAGCGCCTTGCCAAACTTTTCCATCAAAAGTTCTACCAATATTAGTAAATAATGTAGTCAAAGGATGCTGTGTAGGTTCAAGCATAAAAACTTTATCTACAGCATCCACTACTAATCTATCTTCACCAGCAGAACCTGAATCAGCTGTGCTTTTTAACCCAGTAGTAACTGTTCCAGTGTCATGAGTTGGTTCATCATAATCAATATTATTATTTCAACGGCGAAACATTTCTGTTTCCCTCCATATATCTCTATATGGTTTAGACTATCTCATCACCTTTAATAAGGCGTCCTACGTATAGTCGTTGAGGTCAACAATTTATATTGCATTACAGAAGGAATTATTGATAAATATTGTGCAAACATATCTAATAACTTTTTTGAATTTCTAACATTAAAACAAATATAATAATATTTATTACCATTACGATGATTAGAAATTCTAATTTTAGCTTCTATTTTATATTTATGCCAAAACCATTTTTTTATCATTTTATGCATAGATATGTTATAAGCATTACTATATATCCTTAATTCTTTATTTTTTGTAAGCGTTCCATCATCTAAATACCATATTAAGATTGCAAATAAATCTAACAATTTAAAAGTTTTCATTGTAATATATCTAATATGTTTTCCTTTAATCCGCCTATAAAACAAATTTGCCATATCAGTAAAATCTTGATGAACAATAGTAAAATAATTATATTGTTTTTGTTTACTAAAGCTACCTTTTCTAGGTAATTCTATAGTAGGCTTTTCTTGCACAATAAATTTTCCTAAAATACTTTTTTTCCATTCTAAATAATCTAATTGTTTTCCAGAATGCGACATTCGTAATCTACATTGTCCATTATTTCTCCACTGTAAATTAGAATCTCCTAATAAACCACCATAACAAAGCTGTTTTTGTATTAAAGATAAATGACAATTTTTCCTTACTTTATCTGCTATCTTTCTAATTTCTTTATTAGTCATATAAATTTTACCTGCGGATAATGTCTATTTAATAAATTTTTAGGGTTCGCTACAAAACTTATATTGTTCATGTAGTATCCTATTATTAAACTAACAACACTTCCCCGCATATAGTAGGATTTTATATCCACATTATGTCTATGGATATGCACTCATACTATTTTTAATTTTATTCCTTATTTAAAATTCGTGAATAAAATGATTAATTGTAAATGAACTTAAAAAATTAAATTAATAAGAATTAGGATTTTTAGTATTTCCTAACAAAGTATCCAAAATATTCTTTTCTGCAACTTTAGCTGTAGTTTGTGAACTACCACTACTAGCATTTCCAGCAACTTTTTTAGCTTCTTCTGCTGCTCGTTTAGCTTCTTCTTCTTTATACCTTTTTTGAAGAGCTTTACCTTTAACAGCATCATAAGCTACTTCAATATTATCAATTCCAGTATCCTTCATAAATTCATCAATATCGCTTGCATATTCTGCAAAATCAGGAGTATTAGCAATAAAATCACTAATTTTATTCTGAAATTCTTGCAACCTTTCCATATCAGTAATTTTTTCATTAAATTTTTTTTCTATCTCTTGCGAATTTTCATTAATCTTTTCATTAATAAGCTTTTCAATTTCTTTAGGACTTTTTTGACTATACTCTTCTTCACCTAACTCTTCTTTTACTTCTTCATTAGCCTTACTAACTGCTTCAGCATTTTCTCTGCTAATTTTTCCACTTAAAACATCAGAAAGCATTTCAGAATTAATTTTATCATCTAAAATTGCTCTAGCTAACTCTGGATCTTCATTTAATTTTTCCAATAAAGGAGCTGTTTCTTCAAACAATTTCCTATATTTACCTAATTCTTCGCCTTGTTCTCCAAACCTTCTCTCCAATTCTTCATATTGTTGTTCTATATCACTAGAACTTCCTTCTCCTTTTTCTTCATCTGACGTTGACTCCCCTGAATTTTCAGGATCAACTTTACTATTTTCGTCAAAATAGTCATTGTTAGATGAGCTACCTGCCGTCGCAGACTCATTTTCTTTTTCATTTAACATATTTTTCTTTATAAATTATAAATATATTTATTTCTTATTTTTTCTATTTTCTAATTGTCTTTTAGCCAATTTCTGTGCTAACAATGTAAGATTAACTTTTCCTTTATTTTCCTCCTTTTTATTATTAATATCTTTAATTTTCTTTAAAGTTTCTATTACTTTCACTGGCTGTATTTCTTTAATTAAATTTTCATAACTCATATTATTTATTCTTTATTTTTTTTCTATGATTTTTTATCGCCGTTTTCATTATAGAACTATAACAAATCGCATAAGGATTTACATCAGGATTAGATTTCTTAACATCCTTTACACATTTATCCATTAAAGCAGTTTTTGATTTCGGAATATTATTATACGGCATACTATCTCTTTTTAAATTTTTTGAAATTTTTATCCAATATACATTCTTTTTTTTCTTTTAAGGATAAATCTTTTTGAGCACAAAATTCATCAATAGTCATACCCGCCGCTTTAGCTTTTGCAGTTAATGCTCC
>JALTFF010000106.1 GCA_027007465.1 bacterium
AGTAACAACCCAAATGATTTCTGACAGACTTTTAATTGGAAACAACAAGGAAAAAATAAATAATGTCTTTTCTAATATTTTCACATTTCGTTTTTTCTCAGCATTATTTTTTTTAATCTTGACTGCAGTTATTATCTGGTTTATACCATATCCTAAGCAAGTTAAAATAGGTGTTGATATAATGTCTATTGCTTTTTTCTTTATTATTCTAAACCAAGTAATGATAGGTTTGTTTCAAAAAGAATTAAGAATGGATAAAGCTGCTATTTCAGAAATAGTTAAAGCAATTATCTTAGTTTGCTTAGTAGGGATAGCAGTCTATTTTAATTTAGGACTCTATGCCATATTAATTGCTTCAGTAATTTCTTGCATAATAAGCTTTTTTATTAATTATTATCTATCAAAAAAATTTATCTATTTAAAATTTAATTTTAACTTATATTTATGGAAAGAAATTATTAAACGTTCATGGCCATTAGCGCTTTCTATCGGATTTAATTTAATTTATTTAAAAGCAGACATAATTATTCTTTCTTTAGTTAGATCACAAAGAGTAGTTGGGCTTTATGGAGCTTCTTATAAAATTATTGATGTTTTAACAATGTTGCCTATGATGATAATGGGACTAATTCTGCCTATTGCAACAACTCTTTGGACAAGGCATGATAGAAAATCATTTAAGAAAATTTTACAAAAAACTTTTGATATAATGTCAATAATATCTCTGCCTTTAATTATTGGCGGATATTTTCTATCTAAAAAAATAATGATTTTTATTGCTGGAAAAAAATTTGCTATGAGTGGATATATTCTTCAAATATTGATTTTAGGTGCTGTAGCTATTTTTTTCAGCGCTTTGTTTGGACATATTATAATAGCTATTAACAAACAAAAACAATCAATTGGAGCTTATGCTTTTGTAGCTATTACATCATTGTTAGGTTATTTAATTTTCATTCCTAAATATTCTTATTTTGGAGCTGCCTGGGTAACTGTTTATAGTGAAGTAATAACCGCTGTTTTAACTTTTTTTATTATTTATAAATATACAAAATTTGTCCCAAGTTTTAGAACCTTGCCTAAAATAATTTTTTCTTGCTTATTAATGGGTTTGTTCTTGTTTTATTTTAAAAATTTTAATCTAATAATTCAGTTATTTATAGCAGCTTTAATTTATTTTATAGGCTTAATATTTACTAAAGGATTAAAAACGCAAGAAATAAAAGAAGTAATAAAATTTAAATAATAATTTTATGCATAAATTTATTGTTGAATCAAAAGATCAGGGCAAACGATTAGATAAATATCTAAAAGAAAAATTATTTAATATCTCACGCCATCAAATTCAAAAAAAAATTAAAGCTTACAATATCTTAGTAAATGGCAAGAGGACAGCTGTCCATAAATTTTTAAAAGTTGGAGACAAAATAGAGATTATTAACAGCCGATTAGAAAAAGAAAAAATTAAGTTTATTAAATTTGATAAAAAATGGTTGATAAAAGAAACTTCAAATTATTTAATCATTAATAAGCCAGCTGGATTGTTAACACACAAAACAAACTATAGCCAAGAACCATCATTAGCTGATGCAATTGTAAAAGAATATCCTGAAATATCTAAAGTTGGAGAAAATTCATTTAGACCCGGAATTGTGCATCGTTTAGATAGGCAAGTGTCTGGATTAATGATTATAGCTCGTTCGCAAAAAATGTTTGAATATTTAAAAAAACAGTTCCAACAAAGAAAAATTCTAAAAAAATATAAAGCTATTGTTTATGGAAAAATTGAAAAAAATGAAGATGAAATTAATTTTCC
>JALTFF010000107.1 GCA_027007465.1 bacterium
ATACTGATATAGTGCTAGATTATGTAGGTAGTTTTTCTAACGGTGAAGCAGTTTATCGCCGTCATTAAAAATAATCTTAGCTTTTGTTAGTGTCTATTTTATGATTATCGCAAAAGCATAATTAATAAAATAGGCATTAAAGAGAAGTTAAAATTATAAATTAAAAAGAAAGGGGGTGAAAATTTATGAAAAACAATTTTAAAAATAAAATAACAAATAAAGAATTGGAAGCTTTAAAAACAAAATACAATGCAAAAAATTGGGGAAATAAAGAATTTATTGAATGGTATAAACGAAATATTGGAGTAGGTTATTCTATACAAATTGAACAAAAAACTCCTATACAATTAAAATTTAATATTTAAAGATCAAAAAAACATTATTATATTTTTTAATAATGTTTTTTATTATGGCAAATATCGCCATTTATTATGATATTTTAATGGCAAATGTTATCGCCATTATAATATTATGGCAAATATCGCCATTTATTATGATATTTTAATGGCAAATGTTATCGCCATTATAATATTATGGCAAATATCGCCATTTATTATGATATTTTAATGGCAAATATTATTATTTTCTATCTTCAAGATTTTCAATTAATAGAAATCCGCCAAAAACACTAGATAAAAACCAAGTGAAAGAAGATATATCATAAAGCGGTCCTTTAACATCAACAAAGAATAAAAATAAAGTAAGTCCTATAGATAATAATATTGTCCAACCTGTTTTTTTTCTCATATTTTTCATATTTATTTTATAGGAGGTATTTTTCCTGTTTTTTTATAAACATCATACCTTTTTTTAGCGTCTCTTACAGCAACTTTAAAAGCATCTCCTTGCTTTAATTCTTGCTCTACAAGTTGCCTCCAAACACTTTTTTTAGTTGTTTTCTTCATACAATTATATTTTAAATTATTAATTATTTTTAATTTCTACTAGTCCAATTGTATCATTATGGTCTCCATTATGGCAAATCAAGCAAATAGCTATTTTCCGAAATCCTCTTATTTTAGCCATTCCCGTGCTACTGTATCCTAAACTAATTATTATTCCTTTTGGATTTAATATTTTATTTAATTCATTTTTAATTTTTGTAAAACTACCTATATATTTTCCTTGATATTTTTCTCTTGCTTTTCTTAAGTTATAAGGAGGATCAAGAATAATAGTATCAAATTTCATTTTTGTTTTCTTTACAAATTCATAAGCATCACCATAATAATCAGCTATCATTTCTTTATTTATATCAACTCTATATTCATCGCAATTTAACCTAACTTTACCAGCAAATAAATTTAATACTTTTCCTTTACACCATTTTTCTACCCATTGTTTTAATTTTGGTTGTTCAAAAGTATATCGTTTAGGAGGTTGCAATAAATAAGTAAAATTTATCTTTTCCATTATTATTATTATAATTTAATTATTTACTTTTGTCAAATCATATTAATTACATTAAATTATTATAATAACCATTAAGAATACAAATTTACTCTTTTATTAAATTTTTTAATGTCTTTATTTTTTTAAAATTTCCGATATAGCTCCTTTCCCTGCACAAAGTTCTAAAATTTTACCATTAAATTTTTCATACTTTAACAAAATCTCTACAACTTCTGATGGCGTTTAAACAAAATCATTTTTCATAATTATTTTATAGGAGGTGTTTCCTGTTTTGTGGAGCTAAATAAATCTGCTTTTTTATCTAGTTCTTTTAATCTTTTTTCTGCTATTTTTACATATTCAGGATTTGCGTCTATGCCTATATAATTTAATCCTAATTTTTTAGCAGC
>JALTFF010000108.1 GCA_027007465.1 bacterium
ACATAAAAAGGATAAGCATTTCTCTCCCATTCCCAAGTGTAATATTTTGAAGATAATTTTTTTGTTTCAAGTTTTGACATAAAAAAATTATTTAGCTCTTTTTAAAATTTTCACAATTCATTTATTCGCATCTACTTCCACTAAATCTCCAACTTTCAAAACTTTGGTGGCGATTTTTGTACCTATTATACAAAAAATTCTAAATCTCCCAAACATCAAAAACACTATAATCTAAAAATTTATCGCTTTTCTTGTCAATAGATATTATAGACAAATCAATATCCGGATATAATTCAAAAAATTTCTTATATTTAGATTCCTTAAAATTAGCTGAGTTAACTTTAACTTCAAAAGCTCTTTTTTCATTTTCAATAAAATCAACTTCATTTTTTTGCGCAGTACGCCAAAACTTTAATTGGTCTTTTTCAAAAAACCCCATCAGCTGCCTAAAAGCCGCATTTTCTAAAAGCGCGCCTTTATCATCCCTTTCTTCAAATTGCTTTAAATTATTAGCAAAAAAATTACGAAGTCCTAAATCGTAAAAATAAATTTTCGGCATTTTTGTTAATTCTTTTCTCATATTTCTAAAAAATGGCTTTAAGAAAGCAACATGAAATGATTTTCTCATTACATAAAGATAATTATCTATTGCTGTTTTTGAAACTCCCAATGTGTTGGATAATTCTAGGGCATTAAATAATTCTCCTGTCTGTGAAGACAATATTCTAAACAGTTTATAAAAAATTTCTTCTCGCTTGATCCCTGCTTCATAAATATCTTTTTTAATGTAAGAAAAAGCAATCTCGCGCAATACTTCCTCTTTTTTATCCTTTTTTGCTAAAACAACGCGCGGATATCCTCCGTATATCATAAATTCTCTATAATAAACAGATATTTTTTCTTTTTCAATTAAGCTTAATTTTTTAAAATCTCTTTTTTGTAAATCTTGTTCATTGTTAAACTTTAAAAATTCTCTAAATGACAAAGTCGGCACATAAAATATTTTTTTTCTTCCTGCCAAAGAATCTTTAAATTTTTTATCCAAATAAAAAGCCGAAGAACCGGACACGATTAATTTTATGGTTCCCTGATATTCATCAAATAAGTACTTTAGAAAATTAGAAGGATTTTTTAAATACTGAACTTCATCAATAAAAATATAATTTTTTTTATCTTTGTCAATTGAAAATATTTTAAAAATATTTTTCGGTGTCTTGTTAAGCAAATCTAAATATTCATAATCTTCTAAATTCAAATAATAAACAGCTGTCTTGCCACTTTTTTCTAAATATTCTTTTATCTGCTTTAATATTGTTGTTTTCCCAGCTTGCCTCGCGCCGATAAAAAGCAATATTTCATCTGATTTTAAGTATTTTTTCGCTTTTAATGTTATATCTCTAATTATGCTCATATATAATGTAATTATTTTGTTATAAATACATTATATTAAATATTTTGTATTTGTCAAGTGCAAAATATCTATTTACTCGCTTTTTTAAACTAAACTTATTAGAAATAATTTTTATTATTGCCCACTTATTATCTGACAAAATTTTTCTATAATTCTACAAAATTTCGTTTCACTTAATACTTTTTATAATTTCTATTTATTAATTTTTTTATCCAAAGCTCTTTTTAAAATTTTCACAATTCCTTTATTCGCATCTACTTCCACTAAATCTCCATCTTTTAAAACTTTGGTGGCGATTTTTGTGCCTATTACACAAGGAATATTCATTTCCCGGGTAATAATTGCAGCATGGGATAATAATCCGCCCTCATCAGTTATTACCG
>JALTFF010000109.1 GCA_027007465.1 bacterium
AACTCAAAGAAAAGCAGCTGAAGATTTGATTAAAAAATTTGGCGTAGAGCAAGCCATTAGTATAGCTAAAATAGCTATTCGGGTAAGGTGTCAACCTTATGCTCCAGTTATTACTACTCCATTAGAATTAAAAAATAAATTAATTAAATTAAAATTATTTTTTGATAGGAAGAAAATAGAAGAAGAAAATAAAAAGAGAAATGTTGCTATTATGTCTGATGATGATTTTGAAGAAAAAGGAGAAGAAATAACAGAGAATGAGAAAAAAATTATTAATGATATTAAAGAAAATTTTATCTTATAAATTTATGAAAAAGATATTTTTTGAACAAAGAATTTATTTATTGACTGATTTAGAATTTGAAAAAGCTGTAAAAACTTGGAAAAAAAATGGAAAGTATTGGTGTAAACGATTGGAAGCATTAATTTCTGATAAATTTTTATTTGCTGAAACTCCACGAGGTGAAGTTGGTTATAAAGTTTATCTTTATAAAAATAAAAATGGAACTTTGGGAAAAATATTTGAACGAAATAATAAATTTTATAAAGAAATACAAGAGAATAATTGTAAACGAAAAATTTTAATAGAGATTGATAATAAATTTAAACAAAGAATGATAGAGCAAGAAAAATTTTATAATAGTAGTGGTGAAAGTAAAATAGTAGATAAAAAACGGCTTTTAGAGACAGATAAATCTTAAAATTGATAAATTATACTTTTTTAAAAAAATGATAGTAAAACTATTTATAAAGTAGTTTAATATTTGAATGAAAAATTTATTGGAATAGAAATAGCTAAAGAATATTTTGATATTATTAAAAAGTGATTACAACAAAAAATATTATTATGAGTAATAAAATTATTCAACAACTTAGAGAAACTCTTAATGATGATGCTGTTGTTCCTATTAAAGAAGCTGTTAAAAGAGATGGAGAATATACTAAGCCTTATTCAATTGGTTATAAAATTATTGATGATGCTATTAAAGGTGGAGTGAGAGCAGGAGATTTAGTAATTGGAACTGGTTTGTCTGGTATGGGGAAAACTACTTTTTTTCAAAATATTAGTATAAATTTATCAAATATGGGTCATAAAAGTATTTGGTTTAGTTATGAATTATTACCAGATAATTTTTATGCTAAAATAAAAGAAATGGGCTATAATGGTGATAATCTTAAACTTTATACTCCAAAACGAATGACTTCTGGCAATATTAGTTGGATACAAAAAAAAATAAAAGAAGGAATTGAAAAATATGATACTAAATTTGTATTTATTGATGATCTTACTTATTTAAGTCCAATGGAAAAAATAAAAAATTCTGACCAAAAAAGAATGATAATTGAAAATATTATAATAGAACTTAAAAGAATAGCTATTGAAATGGAAATAACTATTTTTTTAATATCTCATGTAAAAAAAGTTTTTGGTAGAGCAATTGAAATGCAAGATTTAACAGAGAGTGGTGCAATATATAAATTAGCTGATATAGTTCTTGTTGTTGAAAGATATACAGAGATAGTAAGAATTGGTAGTAAAAGAACAGAAGTATTAACAGAAGAAAGCGGAATTAGATTTCTTAAAAATAGATTAACAGGACAGTTAGCTAAAATGAATTTTCATTTAGAAAACAATAGAATAGTAGTTGAAAATAATGTTTTAAATACAGATGTTGAAAATGAGCAAGAGTTAATGGTTGTTGATGAAAAAGAACCTATAAAAATGTTCGGAGATGAAAGTTAAGAATATGAATATAAAAATAAATCAAATTTATCAAGAAGATTGCTTGGAAACATTAAGAAAAATAGATAATCAAACTGTTGATTTTTGTATTGCAGATTTTCCTTATAATATTTCTAATTATAGCAATAGTTTAACGAAAAGAGGAAGTAATTTTATAAAAGGAGATTTTGGAAAATGGGATAAGTGGAATAAAATAGAGGATTATTTAGATTGGGTAATCAAAATAGTTAAAGAGATACAAAGAGTTTTAAAACCGTTAGCTAGTTCTCTTTTTTTCTTTAATAATAGAATGGCAGGATGGATTGCTTATGAATTAGAAAGGAGAAAAATTTTAGTTTATAAATCGCCAATTATATGGGAAAAAAATAATCCTATTCCTAATATTAGAAAAAGTGGATTTAGAAGTTCTTTTGAGCATGGTGTTTGGATGATAAATTCTCAAGTTAATTATACTGAAGATTCTAAAGCAATAGTTAAGTCAAAAACTTTTAATTTTTTAAAACAATCAGAGATGAAAAATATAATGAAATATAATATTGGACAAAATATTACTAAACATCCAACAGAAAAACCATTAGAGCTTATTGAAAGAGTTATAAATATTTTTACTAATAAAGATGATTTAGTTTTAGATTTATTTAGTGGCAGTGGTAATGCAATTATTGCGAGTAAATATTTACAAAGAAATTTTATTTCTTGTGAAATTGATAAAAAATATTGTTTTGCCATTAAAGAACGATTACGACAACAAAAATTAAATATATGAAAATATGAATAATGAACAACAAAATTTACAAAAAATAGCAGAAGTATGCTATCGCCAATTACAACTTCCACAATTTACTTATATTAAAAAATATCTTAATGATAGGTATATTACTGATGATTTAATAGATTATTTTAATATTGGTTATGGTAAATTTTATGGTAAATTATGGATAACTATTCCTATTAAAGATATTAATGATAATGTTGTTTTGATAAAGCTTCGTAAAGATCCAACTGATGATACAAATAAAATAAAATATATTGCTTATCCTCATGGAGTAGAAGGAACAATTTTTGGAGCTAAAGAATTATTAACTAACGAAACTATTGTTTATTGTGAGGGAGAATTGGATAGAATAATATTGTCTTCTCAAGGTATTCCATCAATTACTTGCACGACAGGTTCACAAGGGTTTAAAAAAGACTGGATTTTTATTTTTAAAAATACTAAGAAAGTATTTTTAGCATTTGATAGGGATGAAGCTGGCGAAAAAGGAGCTGAAAAGCTTGGAAATATGATATTAGAACAATATCCTCATATTCAAGTTTTAAAATGTAATTTACCAGAAGAAGTTGGAGAGCATGGAGATATAACTGATTTAATTAAAATTGGAAAAGGTAAAATAGATATTGATAAATTATTTTATGAAAATTCTTATCCAATTCAGTTAAAAATTAAAATTGAACAAAAGCAAAAAAAAAGATCAAAACAGGATTATATTAATAAAAAAATTACTAAACAAGATATAGAAAGAGCTTCAAAGGCGGATTGTAAACAATTTGTTAAGATAGATAGAGTAAGTGGAAATGTTTCTTTTGCGAAATGTCCTTTTCATAAAGAAAATACAGCTTCTTTTGCTTGCTATGAAGGTGGAAAGGGGTATTATTGTTTTGGTTGTGGAGCGAGTGGGGACGCAATAGATTTAGTGATGAAGCTTTATAATTTAGATTTTGTAGAAGCAGTAAAATATATTTTGTCTATAATTTAATAATGCTTATTACTTGACAACTATTATTAAATAATGTATAATTATAAATATAAAAAATAATGATAAAAAAATGGAAAGAAAATTTATTACAATAAATTCATTGGCTAAAAAATTTGGTTTAAGTAAGTCTAAGCTTAATTATTATGTTAATTTAGGTATTATAGAGCCATTAGAGGTTCTTTCTTCTAGAAGTAATGGAATTAAAATTTTTGATGCGAAGGAGGCAACAAAGAGAGTAAATTTTATTATTCGTCATCGTGCTAGAGGTTATTCATTAAAAGAAATTAAAGGAAAAATAGAGAAAGAACAAAATAAATGAGAATATTATTAGAAAAAACTACTTATTTTAAGTATAAAGTTGATTTTGAAGATAGCAATTTTAATAGAGCGCTATCTTTTTGTCGTTTACTTAAAAATAAATTAGGTTGGGAGAATTTTAATTTTACAGAAAAAGCTTGGAGATTTAATGACCCTAAAATTATTAAGTTTTTTAAAAATGAATTTCCAAAATTAAAAATTGATAAGGAAGTCTTTTTAAATTCTGAACAATTAAGACTAAAAGAAGAAAAGGATAAAATTTTGGATGAAAAAATAAATCAAATTAAATTAGCTAATAAATCTAATATTAAAATTAAAGGAATTAGAGGGAAATTATATGAATTTCAAAAAATAGCAGTAGAATTTTTGATGTTTAACAATGGGAGAGGAATGTTAGCTTATGATGTAGGTTTAGGAAAAACATTAATTTCATTAACATTTGTAGTTAATGCTAATAAAAAAAAGACATTAATTATTTCACCTGCGTCTGTAAAATATGCTTGGCAGAATGAAGCTAATAAATGGACTAAGTTAAAAAGTTTTGTTATTAATAGCAATAAATCTTTTGATATTAATGATTATCAAAAGAATGATTTAATAATTTTAAATTATGATATTTTAAAAAAATATTTTGATTTATTAAATAGCCTACATTTTGATTGTTTAATTCTTGATGAATCTTCTTATGTTAAAAATCCGAAAGCTATTCGCTCTAAATTAACTAAAAAAATATCTCAAAATATAAATTCTGTTATTCTTTTAACGGCTACACCAATTTTGGCTAAACCAATAGAGCTTTATCAACAACTTAATATTATAGATCCTGATGTATGGAATAATTATTATTCTTATGCTAAACGTTATGCAGCTATGTGGCAAGCGCCATGGGGGATGGATGTTAGTGGTGCTTCTAATATTCCAGAACTTAAAAAAAGAATAAATAAGTATATTTTTAGAAAAAGAAAACAAGAAGTATTAAAAGAGTTGCCTGATAAAAATTTTATTGATATTCCAATAGAATTAAATAAAGAAATTAAAGAAAAGTATAAATTATTAGAAAATTCTTTTATTGATTATTTAAGAGAAATAAAAAGAAAAAATAATGATGAAATTAGAAAATCAATGCAAGCACAAGCTCTTGTTAAATTAGGAGAACTTCGTCAATTAACCTCATTAGCTAAAATTAATCAAGCTAAAGAAATAATACAAAATATAATTGATGCAAATGAAAAGATAGTAGTATTTAGTGTTTATCAACAGCCTCTTATAAATTTACAATCTATATTTAAAAAAGAATCTGTTATATTAACTGGCTCTATTTCCATTAATAAAAGACAAATGGCGATAGATAAATTTCAAAATGATGATAAAATAAAAGTTTTTTTGGGAGGTATGTTGTCAGCTAATGTTGGAATTACATTAACTGCTGCGAGTAATATTTTATTTATTGATATGGATTGGACACCAAGTAATATGTATCAAGCTATTGGAAGACTTGATAGAATAGGGCAGAAAGCGAATAAAATAAATATATTTCAATTAATTGCTTTAAATACTATTGATCAAAGAGTAGTGGAAATTCTTAAAAAAAAGCAAAATTTAATTAATTTTTTAATAGAAGATAAAAATAAAATAATTAGTAATAATAGTAATACTATTATAAAAGATTTATTCTCTTTTTATGCTTAATGCTATAATGCTTGACAAGTGTTAAAAGGTATGCTATAATATAAATATATGAAAATTAAATTTAAAGAAAAAATATTTGGGCAATTATTTATTAAGCCAGTTTTGCAAAGAAAAAATAGTTTTGAGTTGTTATTATTAGCAAGAAATGATATGGAAGAGAGAGATGCAAAAATTATAAAATATTATGCTAAAGAGGAATTAATTAGAAGATTAAAGATTAAAAAATTTAATTTTGAAAGAAGTTTAAAGAAAATAAGTAGCAAAAGTTTTGCTAAAACTTTTAAAGAATTAAAAAAACAAAAAGAATTAATAATAGTTTTATTTATTTTATTGCCATTATTGTTAGTATCAATAGTGAAGCTGGGTATTTTGGATAATTCTAATAAGAATAAATCTGGGATACCCCAGCGGCTTGTCATGAAGGCTCAGAATACAATATCTGAGCCTTCTGCGAGCATAGAAAGAAATTTTTGCACTTTAAATGTTGTTGATTGTCCTGCAAAGTTTAAACCTAAAATTAAAACAGTGACAGCTTATTGTTTGAAAGGAATAATGGCATCTGGTAAGCGAGTTTATAAAGGAGCAATAGCTTGCCCTCGTGAAATTCCATTAGGGACAAAAGTAAAAATTCAAAATAAAATTTATACTTGTGAAGATAGGTTGTCTTTACGATATGATAAAAGGTTTGATATTTGGTTTAGTA
>JALTFF010000110.1 GCA_027007465.1 bacterium
ACAAAATTCCAATTTTTGTTGGAGCAGAATTTTTAACAGCTAACTTACATATAATGCGAAATCAGCTTAATGAAAGTTCTAAAACTTTCTCAAGCTATTTAACTATTCCAGAATTAAACCATTATGCTTTAGAAGGGTTAAAATATCCCAAGTCAAGTAAGAAAAATTTAAAATTTGTTTTTTTTAATTCACAGTTTTATTTTTTTAAAAATCAGTTCAGAATAAAAATTACTGAAAAAGTGTTAAGCAAGTTAGGAGTTCCTTATTTAGAATATAATTTAAAAGAAAAAAATAAGTTACTTCAATCATTTAAATTATTATCACTTAGTTCATGGTTTAGCTATTACCTATCTATACTTCACAGAATAAATCCCTCTTCTATCCGTTATGTTGACTATTTTAAAAAAGAACTTAGAAATATCTAATATTAGATAAGCAATATTTTATTTGCTTGCATTTTTTAAATAGTGGTTTTATATTAAATGAAATTTTTAAAGTATATTTTAATTTTTGTTTTTTTAATTTTGTTTTTTAGTTATTTTCAAAATACATCAACCATTATTGACCCGGACTCATTTTATCACGCAAAAATAGCTATTTTTTTGAGTAAAGGTAAGCTTATTAAAAATTTTATTTGGTTGCCATACACTACCCTGGGTTATGATTATATTGATCATCATTTTTTATATCATTTATACTTAGTGCCATTTGTTAAATTTTTTAAACCTTTAATTGGGATAAAAATTTCTCAAATATTATTAAGTAGTTTAGCTGTTTTTTCTGTTTATTTATTGATGCAGAGATATAATATTAGGTATAGTTATCTCTATTTATTTTCTCTTTTAATTACTTTGCCGTTTTTATTTAGAGCTTTGCTTATAAAAGCTCCAATGCTTAGTTTAATCTTTTTGATTTTAGGCATTTATTTTATTTGGGAAAAAAAATTATTACAACTTTTTATTTTATCATTCTTATATGTATTAGCCTATGGCGCTTGGCCATTAATATTACTAATTGATATTTTTGTAATTATTGGAGATATAATAAGAGAAATTATAGAGCAGAAAGAAAAGAATAGTTTAGATATTAAATCTTATAAAGAAATAATTGCTAAGCTAAAGAATAAAGATTTTATTAAAGCAGATTTAAAGCTATTATCAATCACTATACTTGGTCTAGTTGGTGGATGTGTTATAAATCCGTATTTTCCGAAAAATTTAAAATTTTACTGGATACAGATTGTGCAAATAGGAATTATAAATTATCATAATATTATAGATGTTGGACAAGAATGGTATCCATATAGCTTTCCTGATTTATTATCATCTACACCAATAATAAACATTTTAATTATTATTTCAATTGTTTTATTTTTTTTACAAATCAAAAAGCAAGACAAAAAAACATGGAGCTTATTTTTTTTAACTTTATTTTTTTATTTATATACATTAAAAGCGCGGAGAAGTATAGAATATCTAGCTCCATTTTCAATATTATTCTCTGGTTTTACAATTAACAAAGCATTAGAGAATAAAAAAATGCTACCAAAAATTTTAGATCTATTAAAATTAGCAATACCAACCAAATGGATAAGGATTAGTTTGATAATCACTATATCATTAGTTTTATTATTAAATACAATAAGCCTTAAGAAGATAAAGCAAAAAGAAGATAGTGGGTTTAAATTAGATTATTTAAAAAAATCAAGTAATTTTTTAAAGAACAATACTAAAAAAGGAGATATTATAATGCATAGCTGTTGGGATATTTTTCCGTTTTT
>JALTFF010000111.1 GCA_027007465.1 bacterium
AAAGGCAGACTTACCTTGATAAGCTTTTCTTTCAAAGAACATTTCTGGGTATAAAATTGGTTAGATTTTATATCCCAGCGGATGTTCTTTTAAAATTTTTAAAATTTTAACAACCGTTGATTGTGATGCTTTTTGGCTGAATTACATCATTTGCTATGACAAATAATATAATTCTATATACCTTAAAGACGAGACTTAAATATAAATCGTTCGCGCAAATTATATTTAAATCTCTCATCCAATCTATTTAGTCTTTTGACTAAACGCGAACTTTTAGTTATTAATCTTAGGCAATGAACTCTCTCCCACTTATACCTCTCTCCTGTATAAGCGTATAATGATGTTCATTTTAATTGCCTAAAATGAATAACATTTGTTTTTTTATTTAAAGAGCTATTTATCCATCTTTATTTTTTAAAATTAAGGATGGATACTTCTTTTGTTTTTTCAAAAGAAGATTGTGAAGACAAACTTTTATTTTTCTCCTCACAATCTTATCCTGAAACTAATAACAAAAAAGGTAGTAAATATTGAAACACTCTCTTAATCTGAAGAGAGCGCTACAACACTTACTACCTTTTATTGATTAAAAATAAATATATCATCTTCTAAAAGTAAGTAATTGTTTGCGATGTCTCTCTCCAGCATCGCTATCACAAATTAAGTATTTTATTTAATTGTAAATGTTCTTAGTTTTAGTTTCTTTATTTTACATTTTCATTGTAGCATATTATCAATTTTTTGTCAAGTGCTTGTATCTTTTTCTTGCCACCTTTCATTTTTACTAAATCCAATATAGCATACTTCGTAAATCTTGTCAAGTCTTTTTCCATGATTCCCAGTAACTATAGCTAAATTTAGCGAAATATTATTTTAATAAATTATTGGCTTTTTTTAACTTTTCTGTAATTACAAATAATTAATTTTAATATTTAACCCGACAATCAATTTTCTGTCTTATTTTTATTTTTTACCGATTCGTATCACTGCCTAAATTTAATGCGCTTCTTTAAGGCTTTTTATATCCTTTATTATCTGCATAAAGAATAGCATATTTAGAATTATTTGTCAAGCCATTAGGGTTCTATTAATTTTTAATTTAATAAAAGGATTATTACTCATCAGATTTATTATATTTGCAATCTTATTTTGCAAGAGGTCTATAATAACTAAAAATTTTAAAATAATTAAAAAAGATTTGTTTGATTTTACAAACAAATCTTTTAAATTAAAAATATGATGAGGTGTTTAGTTAGATTTATAACCACATTTAAGGCATTGGAAATACTCTTTTGTTCTTTTATTCCCCCATGCCTCTCTTACTATTTTTTTTCTTTTTTTCATTGCCCCTCCGCAAAAAGGACAATGATGGATGGAAATAAAAGGATTATTATTTTCATCCTCCTTTTTTTGTTTTTCTCCCCAACCACAATTTGGGCATTTTCTATAGACATCTTTAATATCAATGAGTTTTTCTCCGCATTGTGGACAAAAATTAGGCTTTATAGGATTTGCCTGATTCATTTTTTTGATATCCAATAAACTCCACATAATTATTTTCCTCCTTTTTTTGTTTTTGTTTTTAAATAAAATAAAAAAACTTCTCATCCACTTATCCAAAATAAAATTTGAATAAAGGGACGAGAAGTCTTTCCCGCGGTGCCACCCTTGATTATTTTAAAATCGTTTACGGATTTAAAAAATCCGCCAGTAAACGGATTTTAAAATCACTTTACTGACTCCACATCCTATGCTAAGACTCATCTATTGTCTTAGA
>JALTFF010000112.1 GCA_027007465.1 bacterium
CAAGCATTTTATAACAATAATAAAATAGCTGAAACATTGTTAAATGTTGACGTTATTGAAGGAAAATTGATTAGCCATCTAATTGTTAATGGTTCAAGTCAAGATAGCAATGCTAATTTAGGAGATAAACTTAATTATAGTTTAACATTAGAGAACAAAGGAGATTCTGCAATGGGAAATTTAATAGTTATGGCTGTAATTGAATCAGACTTTATTGATTGGAGTAAGTTAAATGTTGGAAAAGCAGAGGTTAAAGACGTAGGAGAAGCTAATGATGTGAAAACAAGACAAATTCTGTGGAGTAAGGAAGAATTACCAGAACTAGAAAAATTAGCTCCTAAGCAGAAAGTAGTCATTGATTTTTCAGCGCCATTAGTTTCTAAAGAAAATATTGTCTATCCGCTAATCCTTTCTAAAAAATATCAAGTAAAAGCCTATGGACAAATTAGTGTTGGAACGATCACAGATGAGAAAAGTAATTTTATAACAAAGACTAATCAATTAATTACAAAGATTAATTCTGACACAAGCTTTAAAGATTATGCGCGCTATTTTGATAATAATGATATCGCAGTCGGGTGGGGATCATTACCTCCAAAAGTAGGTGAAACAACTGCTTATAGGATTTATTGGAAATTAGAAAATGAATTGCACGACATAAAGCAGATAAAAATCACTGGTCAATTAGCTAATAATGTAAAATGGTCTGGGAAGTCAGCAATTGATGTAGGAGAAATAAAATATGATGAATCTAATAGAAAAATTGTTTGGCAAATTAGTAAATTACCAAAAGAAGTTGGACAAGCAAACGCTAACTTTGAAGTGCAAGTAACACCTAGTTTAAATGATGAAAATAAAGTGATGATTTTATTGAAAAATGTTAATTGGCAGGCTATTGATAATGAAACAGGCGCTGTAATGTCAGGCAGTGGCAATATTTTAACAACAGAACTACAGGGCGATAAAGCTGCTCAAGGCAAAGGAGTAGTTGAATAGATTCTTAATAAAGAATTACAGTAATTTAGAAATTGTTTTATGAAAAATAATAAGAAATTAAATAATTATAATTGGGCAATTGTTAAAACAATTGCTTTTTTTGATATGTTTGATTATCCATTAACAGTATCTGAAATAGAAAATTGGACATTAAAGAGTGATAATCAAAAGTCTATTAGCCAACAAATATTTTTTAGTATTATAGATTTTAGAAATGGTTATTATTTTATTAAAAATAGGCAGAATATAATTTTCATTAGAGAAAATCGTTATAAATATGCTAAAAAAAAGTATAAAATAGCTAAAAGAATTTCTAAAATATTTAAAATATTTCCTTGGATTAAAATGATAGCAGTTTGCAATGCGATAGGAAACTATAATTTAAGAAAAAATGGCGATATTGATTTGTTTATTATTACAAGTAAGAACAGACTTTGGCTTACAAAATTCTTTACAACACTTATTACTATAATTTTATTGAAAAGGCCAAAACAACAGGGTAGTTTAGATGATATTGATAAAAAAATAGATGCTAATAAAGATAAAATTTGTTTAAGTTTTTTTATCACTGAAGATAATTTAGATTTAAGAAAAATTGCTTTAAAAAAACAAAATGATTTGTATATTTGTTATTGGTTAATAAATCTAAAACTAATTTATAACAAAGACAATACTTATCAAAAGCTTATAAGAGAAAATCAATGGATTAATAAAATAATTTCTGGCTTGCCGCATATTTCTAATAGTTATCAATATAATAACAATTATACAAAAAACAATGTTTTCTGTAATTTTCTAGAGAAAATAGTAAAGAAAATCCAATTAAAAATAATGATAAAAAATATTGGCAACATAATGAATAAGAATACAAATGTTATTGTGACTGATAAAATTTTAAAATTGCATATAAATGATAGGAGAGAGTATTATTTAAAAAAATTTAAAGACAAGGTATTAGAGTTAGAGAAGATAAGTTCACATAACACATAATATAAGAATTATTTCTATGTAAAAGAATATAAGTTTCTTTAGCTTATTTTTAGTTAATCCAAGATATGCCTCTTTTTTTTCTTGCGTAAAATTTTTTTTTATGTTATTTTATAATAAATGCTTTTATAGTATTTTTTTATTAAAATAATATGCGTCTATAGCTCAGTTGGTAGAGCAGTGGCCTTTTAAGCCAATGGTCGTGGGTTCAAGTCCCACTGGACGCACCAAAAATAATTATAAGATCTATACTGAATCTTTCTTTGTAAAAAATATCTTATAATAAATAGAGATTCAGAATAAACAGATTTAAATTACAATAATTCTGCTTTATAAATACGATCTATGAAACGTATTGATTTATTTTTTTCTTTTATTTTTTTACCAATTGATTTTTTAATGTTAGTTCTGGCAGCTATTACTGCTTATAAAATTCGTTTTAATAGTTTAGTTAGCGGAATAAGACCAGTAATTTATGAATTGCCGCAAGCAGAATATTTTAAGATTGTTATTTTAGTAGCTTCATTATTAATAATTATTTTTGCATTAGAAGGTCTTTACAATATTAAAAGTGAAAAAAGATTTGTTAAAGAATTTTATCAAATAGTGGTGGCTTGTTCTATTGGATTAGTTATGATTGTTCTTATTCTTTTCTTTAAAAGAGAACTTTTTTCATCAAGGTTTGTTATTTTAGCTGCTTGGTTGCTATCTATTATCTATGTTGGATTAGGAAGAACAATTATAAGACAAGTTCGCTATTTTTTATTTAAGAAGAAAATTGGGCTAAAAAATATTGTTATTATCGGAGACAATAATTCAGCCAATAGCTTAATAAGAGAATTTCATTCTAATATTGGGCTTGGTTATAATGTGGTCAAGCATTTTAAAAATTTTTCTAATGAAACAGAAAAGCAAATTTTACACCTTGTAAAAGATAAAAAAGTTGATGAAATTATACATACAAATATAAACGTATCCAAAGATGAAATTTTTAAAATCATTTTATTTACTGAAAAAAATTATTTAGAATTTAAATATGTAGCTGATTTATTTGGCGCTAGAGTAGCTAATAAAGAGATTATTACTATTAGCGGAATACCTGTGGTTGTCATAAAGAAAACTCCATTAGATGGATGGGGGAGAATTAATAAAAGAATTTTTGATTTTATAAGCGCTATATTTTTAATTGTTATCACATCACCAATTTTAGTTTTGACAGCTTTATTAGTTAAGTTAGATTCAAAAGGTCCGATAATTTATAAAAATAAAAGAGTTAACAAAGAAGGCGAATTTAATCTTTATAAATTTAGGTCAATGTTTATTGACTATTGCACTGGAGATGACTATGATAAAAATAATCAGGCATTAGCTTATGAAAGAAAATTAATTGAAAAACAAAACTTTAGAAAAGGAGCAATTTATAAAATAAAAGATGATCCCAGAATTACGAAATTTGGAAAATTCATTAGAAGATGGAGCATTGATGAACTACCTCAATTATTTAATGTAATAATAGGAAATATGAGTTTAGTAGGCCCTAGGCCACATCAGTTAAGAGAAGTTGAAAAATATACACCTATTCAAAAAAAAGTATTAACAATTAAACCAGGTATTACTGGAATGGCGCAGATTTCTGGAAGATCTGATTTGTCAACAGAAGAAGAAACAAAATTAGATATGTATTATATTGAAAACTGGTCATTGCTTTTAGATATTATAATTCTTCTACGAACTCCATCAGCTGTGATAAGAAGTAGAAAAGTTGAATAGATTAAAGTGTAGTGATTGAAAAATCACTTAAACAAGATTAGCAAGAAATATGCCTGTTCATCATCTGTAGACAGGAACAATGTCAATTATATTATAATAGCTTATTAATTTTATAAGGAATTTTATGAAAATTGCCATTGTGCATGATTATTTAACTCAAAATGGTGGAGCTGAAAATGTTTTAAAAGCTATTTCTGATATTTATCCAAAAGCTCCAATTTATAGCTTGTTTTATGATAGTAAAAATATTGGCAGCTTATTGAGCAAAAGAAAGATTAAGCCTTCTTTTATTCAAAAATTACCATTTAGGAAAAAACATTATCAATGGTATTTGTTTTTAATGCCATTAGCTATTGAAAAATATGATTTATCAGGTTATGATATTGTAATATCATCTACATCAGCTTTTGCAAAAGGTATTATCACAAATACAAATACCTTGCATATATGTTATTGCCATACACCGACAAGGTACTTATGGACAGATACAAATAACTATGTAAGCGAATTACCTTATAATAAATTTGTAAAAATTTTTATTCCATTTTTACTTTCTAAATTGCGCATATGGGATCGCTTAGCAGCTGATAGAGTGGATAAATTTATCACTAATAGCTTTAATGTTGCCAAAAGAATTAAAAAGTTTTATCATTCTAAAGCAAAGGTAATTTATCCACCAGTTGATATTAACAAATATTATATTTCACATAAACTTGGGAATTATTATTTAATTGGCGGAAGAATAGTTTCCTATAAAAGATATGATTTAGCTATTAAAGTTTTTAATCGTTTAAAAATACCTTTAAAAATTTTTGGCAATGGACCTGGTTTTAAAAAAATAAAAAGACAAGCTGGTAATAATATTGAATTTTTAGGCAGAGTTTCTGAAAAAGAAAAAAGAGAATTATTTAGTAAGTGTATTGCTTTTATTCATCCACAAGAAGAGGATTTTGGAATTACAGCAGTTGAAGCAATGGCTTCTGGAAGACCAGTAATTGCTTACAAAAAAGGCGGAGCGCTTGAAACAATTGTTGAAAATGTAACTGGAAAGTTTTTTTTAGAGCAGACATGGGAATCATTGCTTGACGCGGTTGTTAATTTTAAACCAGAGCTATTTGACAGCTACAAGATTAGAGAATATAGTAAAAAGTTTAGCGTAGAGAGATTTAAAAAGGAATTTACTAATATGATTGATTATGAATGGAAAATTTTTTCTAAGAATGGTTATATAGATTGAACTTTTAAAAATTTATTAAAAAATTAACAATATATAATTGCCGCCATCATCTAGTGGTTAGGATATCAGGTTTTCATCCTGAAAACCGGGGTCCGATTCCCCGTGGCGGTGCAAATTTAATAAAGAATAAATATGTCATCACTATATCAAAAATATAGACCACAAAAATGGTCAGAAATAGTTGATCAGAATCATATTAAAATAACAATACAAAATGAAATTGAAGAAGGAAAGGTGAGCCAAGCTTATTTATTTTGCGGACCAAGGGCAGTTGGCAAAACAACAACAGCTAGAATAATCGCAAAAGCAGTTAATTGTGAGAATAGAAAAGAGGGAGAGTCAGAACCATGTGGAAAATGTGATTCTTGCTTATCAATAGAGCGAGGAAATGATTTAGATGTAGTAGAAATTGATGCGGCAAGCAATACTGGAGTTGATAATGTAAGAGAAAATATTATTGCTTTTTCTCGTTTGCGTCCTGTCCATCGCAAATATAAGGTTTTTATAATTGATGAAGTTCATATGCTATCATTGGCAGCTTTTAATGCCCTATTGAAGATTTTAGAAGAGCCTCCAAGCTATGTGATTTTCATTTTAGCAACGACAGAAATACATAAAGTTCCTCTTACAATAATTTCACGTTGCCAAAGATTTGATTTTAAAAAAATACCCATAAATGGAATAGTTGAAAAATTAGGTAAAATTGCTAAAAAAGAAGGGATTGAGATAGAGAAAAATGTTTTATTAGAAGTAGCTAAGAGATCACAAGGATGTATGCGCGATGCTGAGAGTTTATTAGCGCAGGTTTTTTCAATTGGAGGTAAAAAGATTACAAGTGAAAAAGCGCAACTTATTATCCCGCAATCAGACAATAATCTTTGTATAGAACTTATAACTTATATTACCAAGAAAGATATAAGCAAAGCGATTAATTTGATTAATAATATAGTAAGTCAAGGCATAAATTTAGTTGTCTTTACTCAAAATTTATTAGAAATAATGAGAGCAATCTTACTGATAAAAATTGACAGTAGATTTGTGTCAGAATTAGCTATAAATTTTGATGACAAAACAATAGAGAACATTGGAAAATTGGCAAAGGAGATTGATAAAAGTAAATTATTAAAAATAATTGATTTATTATTAGAAGCAAAGCCAAATTTAGTAAA
>JALTFF010000113.1 GCA_027007465.1 bacterium
AATCCTTTTTTCTAATTTCGGTTTTAGATTTATCTAAGCCAAACAAAATATTGCCTTTATTATAAATCATTGTTTGAGGTGTGTTAATATATTTGCCAACTTTTTCTTTTTGATAATCAAAACTCGGACCGACTCTGCCTGTAAATCCTACTGTTTGACCTTGTAAATTACGGATAGGAAACATAATTCTATCTCTAAATCTATCATAAAATAAATTACCTCTTTCTCTCTTTACTACCAATCCTGATAAAAAAATGTCTTTTTCAGAAAACTTTCTACTCTTTAAAAATTTTAACAACCCATCCCATAGATTAGGCGCCCAACCTATTTGCCATCTCTGTCTTACTGCTTCATCAAATCCTCGCTTGTCTAAATAATCTCTGATAGACTTTGCTGATCGACTATTTTCTAACTGATAAACAAAAAATTTAGTTGCTAACTCGCAAATATCAAATAATTTACTTTTTTGACTTACAAGTTTTGGATCTTGTTTTTTTAAAACAACACCAGCTTTATTAGCTAAAATTTTTAATGCTTCAATAAAATCAACACCTTCAATCTCCATAATAAAAGTAAAAATATCTCCTCCTCTGCCACATCCAAAGCATTTCCAGATTTGCCTTTCTTGATTTACCATAAAAGAAGGCGTTTTTTCCTTATGAAATGGACAAAGAGCTTTCCAGTTTGCTCCTGATTGCTTTAAACTTGGCACATATTCACGAATAACATCAACAATATCTAATTTTGATTTTATTTCTTCACTTGGAAGCATAATTTTTATATCTTAAATATCACATAATATCAATTTTTACACATAATATAGAACAGATAACTAATATAGAACATTAAAGAATATATCTTATCAGAAATGAATTAAGCTCCTTTAAGAGTATGTTCATTGTATCTGAGTCTGTTTAAAAGATTCCATGCTACGACACAGTTATAGAATAATGTATAACAAACGCATTACTGCTTATAAAGGAGCTTGGCTTCGTTTTAACAAACCTATTTTTATCATTCCTGCCTGTGAGTTGCGTGCACACAGGCTAAAAATAAGCATAACAGTAGTAGAGCGATTGATTTCACATAATACATAACATTAAAGAAGTATCAGAGTTTAATCTGTCTTTTAATTTCGCCTAATATTCTCTGCATCTCTCTTTTAATTATATCATTATTATAATCAGCGCTATGAGCTGTTTGGTTTATATAAGATGGCTTTTTTTGGTCCAAATGTAAATTTAAAATTAATTTATCATTTTTTTTATCTAAATACAAATGAAAACGAGGATAAAAATTTCTTGTCAATCTTCTGACAAAACTATCTTTACCTGTTTTTCTATCTTTTAAATAATAATAGCCACAATGTCTAAATAATCGTAGCCAATTAATTGAATTTTGATTAGCTAATATTAAACGCATTTTTTTATGGTCAAAATTAATTCAATTAAAGCCATAGCTGCTTCATATCCTTTATTAGTTTTATTATTAGAAGAACGTTTTTTTGCTTGTTCTAAATTATAAGTAGTAATTATTCCATAAGTAATAGGAAAATTCTCTTCAAGCATAACACTCATTATTCCATCAGATGACATTTTTGCAATATAATCAAAATGCGCTGTTTCTCCTTTAATTATCGCTCCTAATGTAATAATTCCATCAAATTTTTTGATTTGTGATAATCTTTTACAAACTAATGGAATTTCTACAGCGCCAGGAACTTTAAAAAATTCTATATTATCATTTTCTATTCCTGCTT
>JALTFF010000114.1 GCA_027007465.1 bacterium
TAGTGGTTGATGAGGTTTTAGCAGTCGGCGATGCCGACTTTCAAAAAAAATGTCTTGGCAAAATGGATGAGGTTATGAAGTCATATGGCAGGACTATTTTATTTGTCAGCCACAATATGGCGGCTATACAAAATTTATGTAAGAGGTGTATACTATTGGAAGAAGGTAAAATTAAAATGATTGGAGAAACAGAGGACGTTGTTAGGGAATATTTAGGAAAAAATAAAAAAGAATCTAGTCAAGCAATTTTTGAATATTCCGAAAATAAAAATAAAAAAGCTCAAATATTATCCATAAAAATAAAAAATAGTAAAGATAATATATCATCGTCTATATTTATAGATGAAAGCTGGAAAATTATTATAAAATATAAAATAAAAGAAGATTGTCTTAAAACTTTTATAACTTTACAATTTTTTTCAGTAGATGACGTTATGTTTTATCTTACTACAGATAATGATAACGCTAATAATATATTAAATAAAAAAATAGGGAAATATAAAACTATTTTAACTATCCCAAAATTATTCCTTAATCCCGGCAATTATTATTTAAGATTTACCATACAATCGCCTGGCGTTAAAGTCTATGATGAAATAAACAATATACCCATTAGAATAAAATCCAACAATAAGGATATTAGAGAAAAATATTTTAAAGGAAAATATGTTGGCTATATATCAACTATTTTAGAATGGAATACTAATAAGATAAATTAAATTTTATTTAATATGCAAAAAATAAATAAAATAATATTAAGTACGGATGATAATCCAAATTATATTGAATTTACAAAAATTACTTGTAGAGCGTTCATTAAATTACTTGGAATTAAGCCCACCTTAGGATATTTAACAAATAAACCAAAATCAGAATGGGAGGGTCTTGAAAATGTCGCGGAGGTAATTCAATTTAAACCTGATGCAAGAATACCTCGGGGGAACAATGCTAAGGTTCTAAGAATAATTTTAGCAAGCATGTATCCAAATGATATTTGTATGTTAGGAGATATAGATTTGTTGCCATTATAAAAAAAATATTTTATAGATATAATGAAAAATTTTGAAGAAGATAAAATTATGTTCGTTGGTGCCGACGCCAATAAAAATACAGATCATCCTGATAAATATCCAATTTGTTATATGATAGGAATGGGGAAAATTTTTAAAAAATTCGTTAATCCTAACAATTTAGAATATAAAAATTTATTAGAAAGTTGGTTTAATATAAAAACAATCGATAATAAAGGGGCTATAAGCAATCCTTTTTCACAATTTTCAGATGAATCTTTAATAAGAACATTAAGAAAAAGATGGGACCCTGAATCAAAAAAAATAATTTTGGTAAATAGAGGCTGGGAAAATGGATTGGCAAAAAATAGAATAGATAGAGCTAATTGGAAAATAGATATGAAAAAATTAAAAAGAGGCGAATATATTGACTCCCACCTACCGAGACCTTTAAGTGAAAATTTTGATAAAATAAAACCTTTAACTGACTTTTTAGATATTGATTTAGGGGATGTTTATAATTATTCTACTTATAAGATACTTTCACTGATATCAAAACGAACAAAAAAGATACTTACTAAAATAATTAAACTAATAAATAAAACAAAAATAAAACCTAAAGTTATGCTAGATATTGGCGCTTGCGAAGGGGAAATTTCTGTTTATTTTAAAACAAAATTTCCAAATTGTGATGTTTACACTTTTGAAGCGAATCCATATTATTATAAAG
>JALTFF010000115.1 GCA_027007465.1 bacterium
GTAGGCAGTCTCCACTCATAATAACAAGTTTGTTATTATTAAGAAAGTTGAACTTCTTTATAATAGAACTGCAATTCTTTAAATAAGTCACTGACTTGCTTTATTTTTAAATAGATTAGCTTTTATTGTCTCTTTTTTAAAATTTAAAATTATTTTAGCAATTTTTGTATATCTAATGGCAGTTTATTTATATTTAACTTTTTTCCATTATTATTTAGTGAGTTTGTAATATTATTAGGAGTATTTAATAAACCTTGATATTGATGAATAATATTTTTAAAAATAGGCGGCAGATAAATAATTCCTAAAATTATAGGAATAACAATTAATAAAAACTTAATTAGCCAAAAAATTTTTTGGTAAAAAATATATTTATCAATATTCCTGACTATTTTATGAATCTCTTTTGTGACTTCTAAATTTTCTTTTAAAAGTTTTCTTACTTCATCTTCCATATTTTAATTATATCACATATTTTTAATTAAATTCCTCTAATTTTACATTCTTTAAAATTATCCTTTATTAAATAACACATTTCTTTTAATATTTCTGGTTTATAGGGCGTTATTTTTTCAGCCTTTGGATCAACTAAGTCAATATTTGGTTTAAATTGTTGAAGATAATAATGTTTTGCTCCTCTAATTTGCTCAGCTATTGTCTTAATATCATCTTTGTCTAAAAATTCTGGAATAACAGTTGTTCTAAATTCATAATCTAAGGCTTTTTCCATAATTACCTTGACTGTTTGCTTTAATTTTTGAATATCTATTCTAACTCCAATAACCTTCTCATATTTATCCCAAGGAGCTTTTATGTCCATAGCTAAATAATCAACTAATTTATCTTTGATTAAATTTTCAACCATTTCAGGATTGCTCCCATTTGTATCAAGTTTGATTAAATAACCTAAATTCTTAATTGATGTACAAAAATTTGGCAAATCAGTATGTATGGTAGGCTCTCCGCCAGTAATGGTCACAGCATCTAAAAAGCCTTTTCTCTTTTTTAAAAAATCAAAAAAATCATTATTAGAAATATAAGTCATCTCTTGATTTTCTTTATCTGGCAAAGAATCTGGTGATAAAACAAGCTTAGGATTATAGCAATAATGGCAACGAAAATTACAGCCCTGAGTAAAAACAAGCGCTGAAAGATGTTTAGGATAATCTATTAAAGTTAATTTTTGTAAGCCTCCAATTTGCATATTAAATAAATTTAATCAATTTTAAATGTTTTCCTTTGTTTAAATTCAGCTCTTTTACCTTTATTCCATTGTTTTACAGGCCTTAAATAACCAACTGTTCTAGAATAAATTTCACAAGGCTGACGTTTAGCCTTTAAAGATTTTTGTTCTTGTTTTTCCATAAGCTAATAGCCTTTTATTATAAATATAATAAATTTATAATCTCAGGCGCTTAATAAATATAAATAAATTTTATTTTTTTTCTTGCTTATCTTCTTCTTTGTCATCTTGTTCATCTGCCTCTTTAGTTTCAACATAACCTATTTCTTGATCACAAATAGGACAAAATTCATGTTCTCCAGCAATATAACCATGAATAGGACAAATACTAAAGCTCGGCGTAATTGTAAAATATGGCAGTTTATATTTCTCGCAAATTTTTTTAACTAAATATTTAACAGCTGATGGCTCATCAACTTTTTCTCCTAAAAAGAGGTGGATTACAGTACCGCCAGTATACTTTGTTTGAAGTGGATCTTGTAAGTCAAGCGC
>JALTFF010000116.1 GCA_027007465.1 bacterium
TGATTTAGAAATAATTGACAAAATAATAAAAGAAGGCGAGGAGCTAGAAAAAAAAGCAGCACGTCTTGCTGATGTTTCCAATAATACGATTATCAATATTGAGCCGGGCAAGTAAAACCTTGTATTATCAACACTAAAATCGCCACCAAAGTTTTAAAAGATGGAGATTTAGTGGAAGTAGATGCGAATAAAGGAATTGTGAAAATTTTAAAAAGAGCTAAATAATTTTTTTATGTCAAAACTTGAAACAAAAAAATTATCTTCAAAATATTACACTTGGGAATGGGAGAGAAATGCTTATCCTTTTTATGTTTATATTTTTACCAGACAATGGCGATATAATAAATTTTTTAAGCCAGTTTATGTTTTATTTGTTTTAAAAAACAAAAAAGTTAATTGCTATTTAGAAACAGCATCCCTTAATCAAGCTGCAAGAGATATTTTATCAAAAGCAGAGAAAGAAGCTTTTTTTGTTGATAATTTTAAAAGATATATTTATAAAACAGGAATAGAATTACATAATTTTTGCGATAAATTAGAAAGAATTAATTTAGGCAAAAAAGATGTAAAAGAATTGCAAGAACTTCTTGCCCAATCTTTTAAAATTTATAGTCATCATACTAGTGGCGTGGGTTTGATAAGAAATATTAATCGTTTAATGCAAAAGAAATTACTTGCTTTATATAAAAGTAAAAAAATAGTTTCCACTTTATTTTCAACTGATAAAAAAAGTTTTTTTCTTAAAGAACATGAACAATTGTTAAAAATAGCTAATTTAATTAAAAAGAAAAAGTTAGGGCAAAAAGAGATTGATAAATTATTAGATAAACATACAAAAAAATATTTTTATTTAGCTTTCGGTTATTATGATTGTAATATTTTTACGAAAAATGATTTTGAAAAAAAACTTAGAAAGATAATGCATAAAAATGAGAGCGTAAATAATTTTCAAAATGAATTAAATATTAAAAAGCAAGAGAGAGATAGTTTAATTTTAAAAATTAAACCAAATATTCAAATTAAAAGATTGATTGAACTTGGCTCTACTTGTACTTTTTTTAAAGATTTTATTAGGGGCAATTTAAACAGATTGCATTATAATATTTATACTCTTTTTAAAGAGCTTGGCAAAAAAGTAGGAAAAGATTGGGCAGAAATTGCTTCTATATTGCCTGATAAAAATGGTTTTGTTGATGTAAAAAAAGGAAATATTATAAGTGGCCAAGCCATTATATACTCTGATAAAGACGGGATTAAAGTGATTACCAACAAGAAGGCTGAACAATTAATAAAAATTATTGACAAAAATTTCAAAGTTAAATATACTACGAATATTATAAAAGGAATGAACGCTAACCCTGGTTTAGCCAGGGGGCGAGTTAGAATCATATTTGAACCAAAAAAAATAAACGAAAAGGGATTTATTTTAGTTGCATCAATGACAACACCAGATCTAATGCCTTTAATAAAAAGATCTAAAGCTATTATTACTGACGAGGGAGGTTTAACCTGCCATGCAGCAATTATTTCCCGTGAATTAGGGGTTCCCTGTATCGTCGGCACCAAGATCGCTACTAAAGTTCTGAAAGATGGGGATTTAGTGGAAGTAGATGCGAATAAAGGAATTGTAAAAATTTTAAAAAGAGCTAAATGAAATTTGTAAAATTGTTTTCACAACTTAATAAAAATGATGTAGCGATCGCCGGTGGCAAAGGCGCTTCTTTAGGAGAGATGACCCAAGCAGGAATTCCAGTTCCCCCTGGTTTTGTTATTCTTGCCAATGCGTTTGATAAATTTCTCAAAGAAACTGATTTGAATGTTGAAATTGACGCAGTTTTAGATACAGTTGATATAAAAGAAGTTCATACTATTGAAAATGCTTCTGAAAAAATTCGGGCAATGATTCTTTCCAAAGAAATGCCAAAAGACATTAAAGCAGAGATTCTAAAATTCTATCAAAAATTAGATTGTAAATTTGTTGCTGTTCGTTCTTCTGCAACATCAGAAGATTCTGCTTCTGCAGCTTGGGCAGGACAATTAGATAGCTTTCTCAATACTACAGAAAATACACTTTTGGAAAATGTTAAAAAATGTTGGGCTTCTCTATTTACTCCCAGAGCTATTTTTTACAGATTTGAAAAAGAATTAAGCAAAGATACAATCTCTGTTGCTGTTGTTGTCCAAAAAATGGTTGATTCTGAAAAATCAGGAATTGCTTTTTCTGTCCATCCAGTAACTCAAGATAAAAACCAAATCATCATTGAAGCTGGTTTTGGTTTAGGTGAAGCCATTGTTTCTGGTTCAATCACTCCTGATAGTTATGTGGTAGATAAGCAGGAACTTAAAATTTTAGATGTAAATATAAACGAGCAGACAAAAGCATTATACAAAAAACCTAAAGGCGGAAATGAATGGAGAAAATTAGGAGAAAAAGGCAAGGAGCAAGTTTTAAATAAAAAAGAAATTATTGAATTATCTAAACTAATCACAAAAATTGAAAATCATTATGGTTTTCCTGTTGATATTGAATGGGCAAAAGAAAAAAGAAAGTTTTATATTACGCAGAGCAGGCCGATAACGACTTTAAATAAATCTAATAAAACAGAAAAAAAATTGCAGAAAACTGTAACAAGATTTTATTATCCAATATCAATTCAAGCATGGTTTAATGGAGCGACGAATGAACTTAAAAAAATTATTGGGGTAGGTTTTAGTGATGTAATAATGAAATTTGATGGTAAAAAGGTAGAGGTATTTCGAATTGCCGAAGAATTACAAACTAAAATAAAAATGGCAATGTTAAATTATGTAATAACAAAAAACTTTTCAGAAGGATTGAATGATTATAAAAAGTTAATTAAAAAATATGACAAGGTTCTATCAGAGAAAAACAATATTTTTAAAGCAGTTAAACTTTATGAGAAACTCTATCCAATATTCGCAGTTAGTTATTTTGTTTCAAATTTTTGGGTGGATGAATTGCCAAATAATAAAAAGGAATATATCATTAAGCTTTGCACAAAATACAGAAAAATTTCGGATGGTATTTTAAATAGATTAGATCAATTTGTGGCTAATTTTTTAAAAAAGCGTAAACTATCTTATTTTACTATTTTAGGTGTAGCAAAAAACAAAAATAAGGCGGAATTATTAGAATTAAAATGGTTAAAAAATGGATATATATTTTCAAAAGGTAAATTTCAAAATATTTCGTGGGTAAATTTTTTGCAAAATAACAGACTTTTTTATGAAGAAGAAACTATTTTAAATAATACAAAAAATATAATACATGGTTCGATTGCTTTTTCTGGCAGAGTTATAGGAAAAGTAAAAATAGTTTTTTCGCCTTTTGATTTTAAAAAAATAAAAAATGGCGATATATTGGTATCACCAATGACGCAACCTACTTTTGTTCCTATTCTTTCGAAAATTGCCGGGATAGTTACTGATGAAGGTGGTGTAACCTCCCACGCTGCCATTGTTGCTCGTGAGATGAACAAACCATGCATAATCGGAACAAAAATTGCTACGCAAGTTCTAAAAGATGGTATGAAAGTAGAAGTGGATGCAAATAATGGTATTGTGAAAATAATTAAAAATAATAAGAAATTTTGAAAAATGAAATTCATCTTTAACCCTCATTCCATTTTTCAAAACGAAAAAATCAAATTTATATTTAATAAGGAAAGCCTAATAGATAAACAGGAGCGAAAATATTTTTTGAACTCGCGCTCCGTTACACTCTCTTCTCCATTATCGCTATGGCTCTAACCAGAATCCTTCTCCTTTTGCTCAAAGAAACTCAACTTATTAAAGGAGTTGAGCTCATTTAAAGATTGAATTTCTACCTTTATTCAGAATGATATGTTTAGCGCGAAAATAGCGCAAGCAAGATTAGATTTGCTTTGTTAAATAATTAAATCATTCATATATCTATCTAAAAGATATTAAAACTCCTTTTAAGAATTGACATAATATCTATAAAAAACTATAATATATTTAATATGAACAAAAAACAAAAAAATTTACCTTTAATTTTAATCATTCTTGATGGTTGGGGATTAGCAGAGCCAAATAAAGGCAATGCTGTCACATTAGCTAAAACACCAGTGATGGACAAATTATATAAAAACTATCCATGGACAGAAATCTGCGCTCATGGAAAATGTGTTGGTTTACCTAAAAATCAAGTAGGAAATAGCGAAGCTGGGCATATGAATATTGGAGCTGGAAGAATAATTGAACAAGATGCTGTGAGAATTAATAAAAGTATTGATGATATGACATTTTTTAAGAATCCCGCTTTTTTAACAGCTATTAACCATGTTAAAGAATATAAAAGTTCAATGCATTTAATGGGGATGCTATCTAATGGAGCAAGTCCACATAGTGATCCAAAACATTTACAATCTATTTTATTACTTTTAAGGCAGAAAAAAATAGAAAAAATTTATCTTCACCTATTTACAGACGGAAGAGATTCAGGAAGATTTATTGGGTTAAAATTAGCCCAACAATTAACAAAAAGTTTAATGCCAAATGAAAAAATAGCTAGTGTTATGGGACGATTTTATGCAATGGACAGAAAAAAAGCTTGGCCTAGGACAGAAAAAGCTTATAACGCAATTGTATTAGGACAAGGAAGAAAAGCTAAAACAGTCCAAGATGCTATTACTCAAGGATATAACCATAATGAAAATGATGAATTTTTAAATCCATATATAATCACAGAAAATAATCAACCGATTGCAACAGTAAAAGATAATGATTCTGTAATATTTTTTAATTTGAGGTCTGACAGAGCAAGACAATTAGCAAAAACATTTATTCAGATTGATTTTGAGAAAAAAAATCCAAATTCTTTTCGCAGGAAAAAGGTTCTGAAAAATTTATCATTTGTGGCTATGACAGATTTTGGTCCAGATTTAGAAAAAATGATTACAGCTTATCCTTCAAAAAATATCAAGCAAACATTACCAATGCAATTAAAAAATATTAGCCAACTTTATTTAGCAGAAACTGAGAAATATGCGCATGTCACTTATTTTTTTAATGGAGGTTATGCTGATCCAGTAAATGGCGAGGATAGAAAAGTAGTGCCTTCACCAAATGTAAAATCTTATGATTTAACACCAGCTATGAGTTCAGGACAACTAACAAAAGAAGTGTTAACAAATTTAGAAAAAGGTAAATATGATTTTACTGTTTTAAATTTTGCAGCTCCAGATATGGTCGGTCATACTGGTAATTTAAAAGCTGGCATTCAAACAATTGAAGCTGTTGATAAATATGTAGGTGAGATTGTTAGAGCTTATCTTAAAAAAAATGGTATTGTAATTATTACAGCTGATCATGGAAATATTGAAGAAATGATAAATTTAGAAACAGGAGAAGTTGACACAAAACATTCAACAAATCCAGTGCCATTTATAATAGTCGGAAAAGAGTTTAAAAACAAAAAAATAAAATTTAAAAAAAATGGACTCTTAGGAGATGTTGCTCCGACAATATTGAAAATATTAGGCTATAAAAAGCCAAAAGAAATGATAAGAAGTTCTTTAATCTAATCTAAAATTTTAGTAATAAAATGATCACAAAAGAAAATAAACAATCTATCAGACCAAAGCCAGTAATGTTAATCATTTTAGATGGGTTTGGCATTGCTCCTCCATCTGGGGCAAATGCAATAACTTTAGCTAATACTCCTGTATTAGATAGATTGATTGCTGAATATCCAGCTACAACATTACAGGCTTCTGGGCTTGCTGTAGGTCTTCCTTGGGGTAAAATGGGGAATAGTGAAGTAGGCCATATGAGCATAGGAGCAGGAAGAATAATTTATCAAGATTTACAGTTGATAAATCAATCAATTAGTGATGGAAGCTTCTTTAAAAATAAAGCTTTTGTCAAGGCGATTAATCATGTAAAAGAAAATAATTCATCACTCCATTTATTAGGACTTGTTTCTAATGGAGGAGTACATAGTTCAATAGAGCACTTGCAAGCACTATTAGAGATGGCAAAGAGATATAAATTAGAAAAAGTTTATATTCATGCTATACTTGATGGAAGAGACACTCCATTTAATAGTGGATTAAATTTTATTAAACAAATTATTGATTATGCCAATGAAATTAATTGTGGTAAAATTGCTAGCCTTAGTGGACGATTTTATGCTATGGATAGAGATAATCATTGGGAGAGGATAAAATTAGCTTATGATGCTATTCGTTTTGGAAAAGGAAACAAATTTACTGACCCATTAGATGCTATAAGAAAATCTTATGAAAAAAAAGTCTATGATGAAGAAATGAAACCTATTGTCATAATAGGAAGTAATAATCAACCAATAGCAACTATTAAAGATAAGGATGCTGTAATCTTTTTTAATTTTCGTTCTGATAGGCCAAGGGAATTGACTAAAACATTTGTGCTTCCATCATTTCCAAAATTTGATAGGGGAGAATATTTAAGAAATTTGCTTTTTGTTACAATGACAAGATATGATGAAAGTCTACCAACAGAAGTAGCTTTTTTACCAGACAAACCACGCCAAACACTTGGTAAGGTTATATCTGATTATGGGTTAAAGCAACTAAGAATAGCAGAAACTGAAAAATATGCTCATGTCACTTATTTTTTTAATGGTGGCGAAGAAAAAAAATACCCTGGTGAAGATACTATTTTAGTGCCTTCTCCAAGAGTAGGCAGTTATGATCAAAAGCCAGAAATGTCTGCTAAGATAATTACTGAAAAAGTGATTAACGAAATTATGAAAGATAAATATGATTTTATATTGCTTAATTTTGCTAATCCTGATATGGTAGGGCATACAGGGAATTTAAAAGCAACTATTAAAGCTGTTGAAGTAGTTGACAGTTGTTTAGGAGAAATAACAAGTGTTATAGAAAATAAGGGTGGAGTAGCTATTATTATTGCTGACCATGGGAATGCTGAATGCCTTTATGATATGCAAACTGGAAGAATAAATAAAGAACACACAACTAATCCAGTGCCATTTATTGTTGTGGGAAAAGATTGGCGAGGTAAAAATATTGCTTCATTTCCAGATGTAACTGGCGGAGACTTAAGCATAATTAAGCCTCAAGGAATATTAGCAGATGTAGCGCCAAGTATTTTAGATATAATGAAATTAAAAAAACCAGCTGAAATGAAAGGTATATCTTTAATAAGATAATAATTAATATGAATGATAAAAATAATTATAATAACAAAAATAGCGAAGAAGAATATGATGACCTGGATATTTATGAAAACAATAACTCCAAAGTTATTAAAGAAGAAAAACATATTCATAGCAAACAATCAAATGATGATAGAGATTTAGATTTTACCAACAAAGAGGATGACAATGAAAAAGACGCTTTATTGCTTAATAAGATTTATAATGATAAAATTAGTATTGATAAAAATGTTTTTAATTTAATCAAAAAAATATTAGAAAATATTAATGAAGAAAGTGAAAAATTGAATAGTATAATTAAGACTATAGGCGTTAAAAAGGAAAATTTATCTAATTATGAACAAGATACTGCTGATAGTTATCAACAGTCAAAAATAGATAAAGCAAGCGAAGAAAAAAGTGTTATAGAAGGGATATTTAATGGCCAGTCAATGATTGGATTTGATGGAAAACAATATAGCGTGCCAGTTAATTATGCTTCAAAATCAAAATTAGTAGAAGGTGATGTATTAAAATTAACTATTGCTAACAATGGAGCTTTTATATATAAACAAATAAGTTTAGTTGAAAGAAAAAGGGTTATTGGTAAATTACAAAGAGATAAAAATAATAATTTTTATGTTGAATCAGATGGAAAGCAATGGAAAATTTTAACTGCCAGCATTACTTTTTTTCATGGAGAAGTTGGAGATGAAATTGTAATAATAATTCCAAAGCAAGGTAAGTCAAATTGGGCAGCTGTAGAAAATATAATTAGCAAACAAAAATATGACTAATTTTAAAGAATTACAACAAACAGATAGAGAAATTTATGATATTATAAAAAATGAAACAAGGCGACAGCAAGAAGAGCTTGAGCTTATTCCATCTGAAAATCACACATCCCAAGCTGTGCTTGAAGCTTTAGGCTCTATTCTTACAGATAAATATTCAGAAGGATATCCTAAAAAGAGATATTATGCTGGATTAAGGTTTTATGACGAAATTGAAACATTAGCTCAAAAAAGAGCTAAAGAATTATTCAAGGTTCCTTTTGTAAATGTTCAACCTTACTCTGGGTCACCTGCAAATCAAGCTGTTTATTTTGCTACTTGCAAGCCAAAAGATGTCACAATGGGATTAAGCCTGCCACATGGTGGACATTTAAGTCATGGATGGAAAGTTAATTTTTCAGCAAGGTTTTATAATCCAATACAGTATGGCGTTAATAAAAAAACTAATTTAATTGATTATGATAAAATGGAAGAACTAGCTCAAAAAGTAAAGCCAAAGCTTATTTGCGTAGGAGCGACTGCTTACCCAAGATTTTTAGATTGGGAAAGATTTTATAAAATTGCCAAAAGTGTTAACGCTTATCTTTGCGCTGATATAGCTCATATTGCTGGTTTAATAGCAGCTGATGTCCACCCTAGCCCAGTTCCATTTGTTCATATTGTTACCACAACAACCCATAAAACTTTACGTGGACCAAGAGGAGCTATGATAATGGTGACTAAAAAAGGAATTGAAAAAGATTCAGATTTACCAGAAAAGATAAACAGAGCTGTCTTTCCAGGGTTGCAAGGAGGCCCTCATCAGCACCAAATTGCTGCTATAGCTGTTTGCCTTAAAGAAGCAAGCACAAATGAATTCAAAGAATATGGAAAACAAGTTGTAAAAAATTGTAAAGTTTTAGCTTCTGAATTTATAAAATTAGGCTATGATTTAATAACCAATGGCACTGACAATCATTTAATCTTAATTGATTTAACAAATAAAAATATTTCTGGCAAAGAAGCTCAAGACTTATTAGAAAAAGTTGGAATTAATGTTAATAAAAATGCTATTCCATTTGATCAAAATCCACCTTCAAATCCCTCTGGAATTAGATTAGGAACTCCAGCAATTACAACTCAAGGAATGCGAGAAAAAGAAATAAAACAGATTGTAAAATTTATAGACAATGTTTTGAAAAATAGAAATAATAATGCTATAATAGAAAGTACAAAGCAGGAAGTAAAAAAAATGTGTTTAAATTTTCCACTCCCTGGAATTAAATAAAATTAAATTAAAAGCATATGAATCCTAAAAAAGCAACATTAATTATTTCAGGAATTGCAGTAATAATGATTGTTGGTTTTATTGTTTTATACTATCAGAAACAAAAATCAGACATTAAAGATGAAAAAGCTTTAGAGCAAGTAGAACAAACAGAGAATAAAAAAAATTTAATCCAGAAAAAGCATTCCTTATCACCAGAGCAACTAATTAAGAAAAAGGAAAAAATTTTAGATGTCTTATCTAACACAAAAGAGAAAAGTAAAACCGACAATATTAGTTCTAAAAAATCCACTAGCACAGTTAAGACTTACTCAATGGAGCAGATTATAAAGAAAGAAATGGAAGAACAAAAGAAAAAACAAGAACTATTAGATAAATTAAAATAATTATGAGAAGAAAAGCCTTAGTGCTTTTGTCAGGAGGATTGGACTCAATTTTAGCAGTTAAATTATTGCAAGAACAAAATATAGAAGTAAAAGCCCTTTGTTTTCAAAGTAATTTTTTTGATTGTAAAAAAGCAGAACAAGCTTCGAGTAAATTAAAAATAGAATTAATAAAAAAAGATATAAGCAAGGAAATTCTGAAAATTGTTAAAAAACCAAAATATGGATATGGCAAAAATTTAAATCCATGCCGCGATTGTAGACTATTAATGCTTAAAACAGCCATTAAAATTAACCATGATGAAAAATTAGCTAATTTTGTTGCTACAGGTGAAGTTTTAAATCAAAGACCATTTAGTTCAAGTAAAAAAACTATTTTAATAAAAGAATTTCAAATATTAAGACCATTAAGCGCAAAATTATTGCCAGAAACAAAAGTTGAAAAAAATAAATTTGTTAATAGAAATAAACTTTTAAATATTCAGGGAAAATCAAGACAAAAACAGCTCAAGTTAGCTGAAAAATTCAAATTAAAAAATTATCCAAGCCCAGCTGGTGGATGTTTATTAACTGATCCAAGTTTTTGCAAAAAATTAAAGCAAATGTTAGAAAATTGGCATGATTGTGATGTCAGAGATGTTGAGCTATTAAAATATGGTAGAATTTTTTGGATTAATTTTAAAAATAAAAAAATTTTAACTGTTATTGGAAGGAATAAAGACGATAATGATAAATTGGTAAAATTAGCTAAGGATAATGATATATTATTTGAATTAAAAAATTTGCCAGGACCAACAACATTAGCAAGAATTAAAAATGAAAAAATTATTGCTAATAAAGAAATTAAAATTAAAGTGCCAAAAAAAATAAAATTAGATTTTATTAAAGATAAATTTTTAGAGATTGACAAAGTCTTTCAGAAGATTGCTCTATTAACAGCTTGGTATAGCGTTAAAGCAAGAGGCAAGGAAGTAGTTTGTAAAATCCAACTTTAAGAAAGAACTTAGTCCCTTTTATAAATTGCAAACTCCAATGCTTTAAACAATAATAGTTTATTTAGAATTTAGAAAATAGAATTTAAAATTTAAAAAATGATAAATTTGGTGTAAAAATGCAAAAAAATCTAAGCAAGATAATGATAGCTATAAAAATTTGACAAAAAAAATATATATGCTATTATACAAATATCCGTAGATAGCAGGCAAAAAATAAGACCTGCCGAGGAATTTTATAAGCAAAATTTTTAATTGATAATATCTGCGGAGACAAAGCAGATATTTTTTAGTCTATTAATATGCCAAAAACAAAAGAACAAAAAAAACAAATTATAAAAAACTTAGAGGATAAAATAGAAAAAAGCAGAATAATTATTTTCAGTAGATTTTTAGGTTTAAAAGTAAATGACATAAATGAGTTACGTAAAGAATGTAAAAATAATAATTCAGAATATTATGTTTCTAAAAAAACACTATTAGAAAGAGCTTTTTCAAAAGAGAATAGTCTAAAATCTAAAATAGGAGAACTTAATGGTGAGATTGCTTTATTATTTGGCTATAATGATGAAATTATTAGTGCTAAAATTTTAAATGAATTTAACGATAAACATAAGATAGATATTCTTGGTGGTGTTTTAGAAAATAAATTTGTCAATAGTGACACAATAAAAACATTAGCTAATCTACCAAGCAAACAGGAATTACTATCAAAATTAGTCTATTTAATCAAATCTCCTATTTCAGGAATGACAAATACTTTGTCTGGGAATATAAGAGGATTTATAAATGTATTAAAAAATATAAAAGATAAAAATTAATTATTTATTTTTAAATTTTGCAATGTCATTTTGCAATCTAAATGCATTTTGGCTATTGCACTTTATTATTATGGAAGAACAAAAAAACACAACTGATGAAAAAAAAGATGAAGATAAAAAAGATAATTCATCTAAACCATCAACAGACAATCATAATGATGCAGACAAGAAAACAGAAAATCAAGCTAATCAAAAAGATGATGAAATAGAAATTCCTAAAAAATTTGAAAAAATCGTTAGTGAAATTGAAAAAATGAACGTTTTAGACTTGTCAGAATTAGTAAAGATCTTAGAGAAGAAATTTAATGTAAGCTCTGCTGCTCCAGTAATGATGGGAGCAATGCCATCTGCGACAGGAGCACAAACTAATGGAGGAGGGGAGAGCGAAGAAGAAAAAACTATTTTTGATATTGAATTATCTGACGCAGGAAGCAATAAAATTGCTATAATCAAAATAGTTAAACAAATTACAGATTTAGGATTAAGAGAAGCTAAAGATTTAGTTGATGGAGCTCCACAAGTAATTAAAAAAGCAGTTAAAAAAGAAGAAGCTGAAGAAATAAAGAAAAAAATTGAAGAAGCTGGAGGTAAGGTAGTTTTAAAATAAATTTATTTTAAAACATATAAATAAAGCCTGTTTTAAAACTAGGCTTTATTTTATTTCTGCTATTCCATAAATTTTATTATTACTTAGCACATAGACTTTTTTTTGATTTTCCTGAACATCAAAATCATCAATCCTATTAACATTGTTCAAAATATATTGATTAATAAACTTTCCGTTTTTATTTACGACTACTAAACGTTTACTTTTATTTTCTAAAATATAAATATAATTTTTGCGTGATAAAACTAATATTTTTTTAGGATATTTTAACATTGGCTCAACTAAAGGTTGTTTGAAGTCTTGAACAAAACCTGACAACATCTTTAAAATTCTAGCTTGACTATTAATTGTGTAAATATAACCATCAATAGAAATAGAAACTGACTTGGTTAAATCAACGCCTTGTTGTTTAACCCAAGCAATTGGATTTATATAAGCTAAGCCTAATTTTCTTAATTTAAAAATTTGATTTTTTTTATTATCTAAAAGATAAAGTTTTTTATTGTATATACTAAAGATTGGTTTATCATCTATTTTCATATCTATGTTAATTGAATCTAACTTTTGTTTATTTAAATTAAAATTATATAAGTTTTTATTGTTAAAAAAAATAAGATTATTTTTATCTAAAGCAACTGCTTCAGATAATCTGCCAATATTTATATTTATCTTTTTGTTCTGTAAATTTTTTGTTTTTGTATTTAATGTATAAATTGAGTTATTATTTTTGTCAAAACAAATAATTGAATTATCAATAGATAAAAAATTACCAATATCTGCTTTTTTGTTAATAGAACTAAAATCTTTGATTAAAATTGGTTCCTCAATCTTAATAATATGTCTTAACTTTTGAAATTGAATATTTATTTGTTTTCTAAGTTTTGCATACTTATTTCTTTGCTGGGGATATAACAAATTTAATTGACTAATTAATTTATCAGCTTTATTTAAATTTTTTCTTGCTTTATCTTCATCATTATAGAGCAAACTAGCTTGAGCAGAATTTATATTATTTTCTACTTGGCTTATTAAATTATTACAATTATCAACCTTTATTTTTTTCTGTTTCTCATTTTTAATTATTACAATGCTAGCAGAAAATAAGGTTAGAAAAATAATTGAAGTGATTAAAAAAACTTGTGAAGTTCTTGGCAAATGCAGAAACCACTTTTTCAATTTACTAAAAATATTTAAAAATGCATCTATTGAATTCTGAAAAATATCCTTATTAAATTTCTTTTTCCCACTAAAAATATCGCTTATAAAAATAATAGTATTGGGTATAAGATAAATTATCCATCTTATAAATGCTAATAAAAGAAGGGAAAGACTATATATAAGACCTTTTCTTTTTATTTTAAACTTCTGAACAGTATCTTTTTTAAAGTTTAACTTTATTGAAAATTTATTAAAAGGATAAATGAGAATCTTAAAAATAAAGCTAAAATATTTTTTTAAATTTACACCAATAGGGCTGAGCAATCTCTCAGTAGTATTTTCTGTCATAATTAGACGGTCTACAGAATTTTGAGAATTATCATTAATACTTTCTTTAACTATAATCTTAGGTCTAATATTTGTTTTTATAATCAAGGCTGCAAATGAAATATGTTGGTTAACATCTGAAAGTAAATTTTTAAAATAAGCAGCCGCGCTAATAGCTGGCAAGGCTATTAAAACATTCTTTATTTTTTCCTTAGATAAATATTCTGTAAAATTTACATTAGCAAAAAGTAAAAAAGAATTTGGGGAAATTTTACCTTTGATAATATTATGATAAATCTTTAAAAGATTTAACTCCTTTGATTCATTGTCTTCTTCCTCTAATATATTTAATAATTGATAATTATCCTTTTGAGGATAAAACAAAATAGCCCTTATTATTCCTGCGCTGCTTAAATAAAGAGAATCATTTTTTAAAACACCAACTAAACTGTTAAAAGTAAAATTATTAAATTTTATTTTGTTATCAGCGATAAATTCAGAAAAATTTCTGTTAATTTTTTGTAAGCTATGTTCAAAAATAGTTTCTATATCTAAAACATCAGGTTTTTCTTCTAAAAGTATTTTCTCGTTTTTATAATAGAATTCATTAATTGCTTGACTAATAAATTCTGCCATTTTCTTAGCTGTTTTTCTTTCGCCTCTAATTTCAAATAAGGCAAACAATCTCCCTAATAAATTTTCTTCAGATAATGTTGGATTACTTAAAAAAATATAACAATAAGAATTGCTTTTCTGATAATCTTGAAAAACAAAATGTCCTATTTTATAATTCATAGGCGACCAATCTTTATAATTATTTGACTAAATTCTAAGTATAATATATCATAAAAGTAGATATAAAAAAAGGTTTGTGATATATTATTATATGAATTATGCTTGAAAAATTATTAAATTCACAATTAAGAGCAAAAATGCTAAAAGTTTTCTTTGACAATAAAGAGAATTTTTTCTATTTATCAAAATTATCTAGAAAATTAAATTATAGTTCTAAAAGAATAAAACAGGAGTTAAATGAGTTAGAAAAGATGGAGATTATAGAATCATTTAAAAGTATTCCTGTAAATATTACATATTCATCAGATAAAGAGAAGAAAATTGGATCTAAATTTAAGCCATCAAAATATTATAAAGTAAATAAAAATTCATTTTTTTACCCAGAATTAAAATCATTGGTTCTGAAAAATGAAATACTTTTACAAAAGAAGATGATTAAAAAATTAGCAAAAATAAAAGATGTTAATTATCTAATTTTATCTGGAATGTTTAGTAAGGTAAAATCTCCAATTGATATTTTAATAGTTGGGGATGTTGATAGGGATAAAACAATAGAAGCTATTAATAATTTTGAAAAGTCAATAGGAAAATCACTTAATTTTTGTATTATGGATCAAGAAGAATTCAAGTACCGTAAAGATGTTACTGATAAATTTCTCTACTCTGTGTTAGAAAAAGATAAAATAATAATAATAGATAGATTATGAAGATTAATGTACTTGGCGTAAATATTGATAATTTGAATAAAAAAGAAATTTTAAATAAAATCAATCTCTTTTTACAAGATGATAAGCAACATTATATCACTACTCCTAATCCAGAATTTTTAGTTGACGCTCAAAAAGATGAAGAATTTTTTTATATTCTAAACAAAGCTGACTTGTCAGTGCCAGATGGAGTAGGTATTAGTTTTGCTTTAATATTACTTGGTAATTTATTAAAATATAGAATACCTGGTTCTGATTTAATTTGGGAAATATCTAAAATAGCGCAGAACAGGGGAGAGAGTATTTATTTAATAGGAGGCAAAGACAAAGTAGCAGAAAAAACTGCTAATGCATTAAATAAAAAATTTACCAGGTTGAGAATATTAGGAGCAGAAAGTGGACCAATATATAAAGATTGTCATTTTAAAAAATATAAGGAACATAAATATCTAATAGAGCGTATTAATCAAAAAAAACCAACTATTTTATTTGTTGCATTAGGCCATCCAAAACAAGAAAAATGGATTTATCATAATTTGCCTAAAATTTCATCTGTAAAGTTGGCTATAGGATTAGGCGGTACTTATGACTATCTAAGCAGAAATATTAGCAGAGCGCCTAAAATATTACGAATTTTAGGATTAGAATGGATGTATAGGCTTGCAAAAGAGCCACAAAAACGTTATAAAAGGATTTTTAAGGCAGTTATTATTTTTCCTTATTTGTTTTTAAAGTGGATGTTTATTGAACCTTTCTTTTATAGAAAAAATGTTGCTTGCTTGCTTTTTAAAAAAATTGATAAAAATATAAAAATTTTATTAGTTGAAAGAGAAGATATGCCTGGCCATTGGCAAATTCCACAAGGAGGGACAGATGGAGAGGATATTATAACTGCTGGAAAAAGAGAATTGAGCGAGGAAATCAGAACTGATAAATTTAAAATTGTTGATAGTTTTAGTAATTTATACAAGTATAAGTGGTCTGAAAAGAATCGCAGTAATCATTCTAAGTATAAACATAATGGTTATAAAGGTCAAAAGCAAAGTCTAATAATTGCAGAATTTTTTGGCAAGGATGATGATGTTAAAATTAATTTTTGGGAACATAGAAATTGGAAATGGTGCGATATTAACAATGTATTAGATAAAGTTCATCAAACAAGAAAAGAAGCTATGAGAATATATTTAGAAAAATTTTATTCTTTCTTAAAAAAATATGATTAAGAAAATAATTACAATATTCTCAATAATATTTATTGCTTTTAATGCTAATTATATTTTTGTTAAAGCTGATTTTAGTGTAAATCAAGATAATACAGCGAAAAATATATTAGTTGAAAAATTATCACAGCAAATTAAAGAAAAAAGAGAAAATATAAAGAAAATGAGCCAAAATGAAAAAATATATAAAGAAAAAATAGAACAAGCTTATAAAAAAAGAGCTAGCTTAGCTAATCAATTATCAATTTTTTCCAATAGATTAGAAGAAATAAAACTTAATATTCAATCAATAGAGACAGATATTGATAAAACAAATTTAGAAATTCAAAGAACAACTATTGCTATTGCTGAAAAAGAGAAAAATATCGCAGATAAAAAATCGCAGTTAGAAAACTTTATCCGTCTAATTTATCAGTCAGAACAAAAATCTTACTTAGAAATAATGTTATTAAATGATTCATTAAGCGACTTTTTTGATCAAATTCATAGCGCAAAAGTAATTCAAAATGAATTAAAAAATACATTGATACAATTAGAATTAGCTAAATCAAGATTAAAACAAAAAGAAATGGATTTACAGTCTAAAAATAAAAAGTTAACAGTGCTTAAAAATGATTTAGAAGAAAAAAAGCAAAGTTTAGTTGAAGAACAAAATACTAAGAAATTAATGATAGCTATTACTAAAAATTCAGAAAGACGTTATCAAAATTTACTTTGGGAGGAAAAGCAAGAAAGACTTAAAGCTAATGCTGAAATTATCAGCTTAGAAAAGAAAGTAAGAAAATTAATAGAACAGCAATCTAATAAAAAAATTCAATTAAGAGATAATGGTTTAATCTGGCCAATTGAACCAACTAGAGGAATTAGTTGCTATTTTCATGATCCAAATTATCCTTTTCGCTATTTATTTGAACATCCTGGAATTGATATCCGCGCTTATCAGGGAACAGATATTAGAGCAGCTGGAAGCGGATATGTTGCAAGGGCAAAAGACAATGGCTATGGGTATAGCTATATTATGATTGTTCATGCTAATGGATTAGCTACTGTTTATGGTCATGTTTCAAAAATTTTAGTAAAACAAGATAGTTATGTTGTGCAAGGTCAGATTATTGGAAAGAGTGGGGGAATGCCAGGTACTCGTGGAGCAGGTAGATTAACAACAGGTCCTCATTTACATTTTGAAGTTCGTTTAAATGGAATTCCAGTAAATCCACTTGAATATTTGCCAAAAAGATAAATTTTTAACACTCTATAGTTGGTTTGTATTAAAAAATTCATTCCTACCTGTATCAATATGTCTGCGCGCAACGCTTAAGCAGGCAAAGTAAAGTGAAACGATACAATAAGCATTTGTGAGAATGCTTTTCAGCAATCTTATTTTAACAAGCAACACACAAAAGAGGGGAGAGGGCATATTATTCTTTTAATGGATGAAATTTTTCTTGATTTTTTTGAGCATATCTATCAGAAGCATGAACATAGCGAGTTGTCGTATCAAGAGATTCATGCCCAAGTAAAATTTGAATAGCTGCGGGGTTAGCTCCTGACTCTGCTAAATATGTTGCAAAACCATGCCTTAATGAATGAGCTGAGACGGGAATATTTATTCCTAAATATTCACGGTATTTTTT
>JALTFF010000117.1 GCA_027007465.1 bacterium
CAAATTTTTGTGATAATGGATGGTTGGGGTTTTCTAAATTATTTGTTGTCCATGTTCTATATTTATATCCTCTAGATTTTGATCCTTCTCTGAAAATTCGAATACCACAATTATAATCGCGAGTAACTATTGCAACGTTTGTATCTTTAAGTTGCTTTTTTATCATTTCAGCAGATAACGGAGTAATTCCTTCTTGTTGTAAGGATTTTAGAAGCTCATCAAGAGTTTGGTCTTCAGCTTTTTCCGGTTGAGATTCAATGGATTTTGACATTTGTTTTTCAATAGACATATTTTATAACTATTAATTAAATTTTTTTCTGATTAAATTTGCCCAATAGAATAAAAAGAATTTTCTAAATTTCGATAAAACACAAGCGTTAAAATTTTGATTTCTATGGTCTTATTTTATCACGAAAAATAATTTTTAACAATTTTAGTCTGGTTATCTCTCCGCCACCCACTCAACCAAAAGCCTGTTGAAAATGGAAAAAATAATAATTAAAAAAGATAAAATCAGAGTAAATTTTAGGCCAAAATAATAAACCACTGCCGAAGATTGTCAGCCAAGTAAATTTTCGTATATCTGAATTAGGTTGGAGTAAACAAAACTTGCCTGCAGGCAGGCAGAATGCAACAAGGCGCATAACGCGAGCAAAGCAATCTTAAAAAATGACTTTTATTTCTGACTTACGTTATAAATCGAAGGAAAAATTTGCCTCATCATTATTTTTTATATTATTAAGATAATATGCAAATTTGAATTTTGTTTTACCTCCCCAAATTATATTTTCAATTTTACAAGGTCCCAAAACAGAAAGTGTTTCAAAAGTAAATGTATTTGGAATTCTAATAACAATATTTGGTGTGATATATTTTTTAGTCAGTTCGAACATTTTTCTTAAACTGGGTTGTGTGTCATCAAGAGTTGTTACATGAACAGATTTTTCCGTTCCCGTGACACTCCAATCTGGATCTAGAACAGCTATCTCGGCCGATAGATTTTTTAGTAAATTTTTATCAAGTACATTGCCAGCTATAAACTCAATCTTATTTTCAACAGCATATAATTTAGCATTTTTCTTAGCATTTACTATACGTGTATCGTCTTTATCGACTGCAATTACTTTCTCCATAATTTTAGCAAGTTGTATTGCTGTAATCCCAACAGCAGTGCATAATTCAACAGCTGTTTTAAATTGGGAAAGTTGTTTAGCAAGATGTTCAGCGACCTTTTCAGGACAACTCATATAGTAAGCGTCTTCGTCAGCAATTATATTTTTTGAAAATTTCTGTTTCATAATTTAGCAAAAATCTATTAGTCATTTTTTGAATTGCGTATAACATCGCAATTATCTGAAATTTAATTTGCCGTAGGTAAATTTGGAAAATTTCAGCAAACATTTTCCCCATAATCTTTGTTAGGTGTCCCAAGACTAAGTAAGAGCCTGCAAAACGTGATGCGAACGAAGTGGGGCAAGTAGCGGTGGCACTAATAAATTAATGTGGAGAGAACACACTTATTCTCTCTTCTGCCAAGCGCCAACTTTTTCTCCTTTTAGAAGTCTGTCAAGCATTTCCAATTCTTCATAAATTCCTTCAATTAAATCGTAATTCTTTGTTTCTTCAAGGGTTACCCAAGCGTGTTCTGTGAGAGCAGGACAAAGTTTAACTTCGCCTTTATGGTGATCGGCAAAAAGACTAACAATGATTGTCGGTAT
>JALTFF010000118.1 GCA_027007465.1 bacterium
TAGAATATAATTTTATGCCTACAAATGTAGGCATTTTAAATTTGATAAAATTAACGCATTAAACATTAAATCAATAATTAAAAAGTAGTTGAACTCCTTTTCTTGTCCATTTTAATAGAGTATTAACTCAGTCGCTCATTGATTTTTTATTGACCTAATACAAAAAACATAGTAAGATAATTTAAGGTTAGCTTTAAATTATTTTGTAAAAATTTTTATGTTTATTAAGCATATTGGCATTGATTTAGGCACTGCTTTTACATTGGTTCATCTTCCTAAAAGAGGAATCGTTATTAATGAACCATCAGTTGTCGCTGTTTCAACAATTGATAAAAAAGTCTTAGCAGTAGGTGTTGAAGCAAAAGAAATGTTAGGCAGAACTCCAGATACTATTGTTGCTTACAAACCATTAAAAGATGGGGTAATAGCAGATTATAGAACAACTGAAATAATGCTTAGGTATTTTATAAATAAAGCCTTAGGTGGAATTAGGCTATTTAGACCAAAAGTAATGGTCGCTGTTCCAGCTGGAATTTCGTCAACTGAAAAAAGAGCAGTCATTGACGCTACAATAGCAGCTGGCGCAAAAGCAGCCTATATTATTAAAGAGCCTATTGCAGCAGCTATTGGAGCTAGTATACCTATTGGATCAGCAAGTGGACATATGATTATAGATATTGGCGGAGGAACATCTGAAATGGCTGTAATTTCATTAGGCGGTATAGTAACTTCAACATCAATAAGAATTGGCGGCAATAAATTTGATGCTGCCATTGCTAAGCATATTAAAAAAAAATATAACTTAGCTATTGGTGAACGAACAGCTGAAGAAATAAAAATTGAAATAGGTAGCGCTCTTTATTTAGAAGATAAACTTACAATGGAAATTAAAGGCAGAGATATGGTATCTGGCTTGCCAAGATCAATAATTGTCACATCTGATGATGTGACAGATGCTATACAAAATGAATTAGAAGGAATTGTTGAAACAACAAAAGCTGTTCTCTATAACACTCCACCTGAATTAGCAGCTGACATAATAGACAAAGGCATTGTTATGAGTGGCGGATCATCTTTGCTTCGTAATATTGATAAATTAATTTCTCGCACAACAGGTGTGCCAGTTTATGTAGCTGATGAATCAATATTATGCGTTGCAAAAGGAACTGGTATTACATTAGATAATTTAGAAGCTTATAAACGTAGTATACTTACAACAAAATAAATTTTATGATTATTGGTATTGATATTTCTTGTCTTAATAGAAAATATTGGACTGGCACAGAATGGTATGTTTATTATTTAATAAAAAATCTATCAAAAATAGACAAGAAAAATAAATACATACTTTATTGCAGAAGTAGCAAAAATTTAGCTAATGATGTTAATTTAAACTATTTTAACTCCTTGATTAAAAATTTGCCATCTAATTTTTCTATTAAAATTTTAAAATGGCCATTTAATAAATTATGGTCAATGATAAGATTGTCATATGAGATTTTTTCCAATCAACCTAATATCTTATTTGTGCCAGCCCATAATTTACCGCTTATTTGCCCTAAAAAAACAATTATCACTTGGCATGATTGCGCTTATGAACATTATCCAGAACTTTATACAAAATTTGAACTTTTCTTGCTAAAATTTGGAATTAAAAGCGCATTAAAAAAAGCAAGTAAAATTATTGTCCC
>JALTFF010000119.1 GCA_027007465.1 bacterium
GATTGACATTGCCTAAAGCCAAAGGATGGATTTGCGGATTGGCTTCAATAAATTTTTTGAAAATTTCAGTTAATTCCCTTTCGTCTTTGATGCCAATTTTGTTTTTTGCCAAATCAAAATAAGCCATCACATCTTCAACAGAAATTGGAATTCTGGACTGGGGATTTCTTGGATCTTGGGGATTAAAAATATTAGCGGTAGATGGATCAATCGGCGAGAGTTCGGATAAATCGGACATCACAATTTCATCGGCTCCTAACGCAATCATTGATGCTGCGGAATGGGCTTTATATGGTATAAGGACAGAGAATTTGTTGCAATATTCCCGAATCATTGAAACTAATCTCCAAGGAACCATTGTATCTCCGCCAGTGCTGTAAAGAAATAAATCAATTTTCTCTGTTTTGCCAATCTGGCGAAGCTGGTGACTGATGATTGGAATAATATCCATCGCTACTTTGGCATTAACTGGACCTTGCCGATCGCTGGTTAAATAAGCGATTACTTTTGAACCGCGGACTGCTTCAATTTGTCTAATCAAATTTTTTGTTTCCATAAATTTATATTTAAGTTTTACTTGTATTATTTTATCATTATTCTGCTCTTTTTACAAAAAATTTCGCAGAAAAAAACAGGAAGTCCTATTTTAGAGACTTCCATAAATTAAAGTTTAAAATTTTAAAAACTTTGTCTTTGTTATTTTGACTATCTTCTTTTTGCCCAATAGGACCAATGGGCAAAACAAGAATAGCCACTTTGGTACTCTGGCAATTAAGCCTGGATCTCCCGCATCGCCGAAAACATAAAGTGACGCAGATAAAATATACATAAATAACAAAAAGTTAGTTAATGCTCCTATCACATATAATAACATATATAATAATACCAACAACTTTTTCATTCTTATCTCCTTGTATATTTGATAAATCTTCTTCTGGCGTCCAAAATCTCCTTTTCCTTTCCGGAAACAACATTCCATACTTCATTCCAAAGAGCGTCTTTATTCTTTTTTTTATGAAAACATTCTATTTCCAGAAGCTCTGGAAATTCTGGGAATGTTCCATATAGAATAGTCCTATCATGATGGTGGTGATGGTGATCCCCAGCAGTTACTACGAAGCAAGGAATCAATCTCTCACGGCAGATATCTACTACTATCTTTCCTGCATATTGCTCTTTTTCCCCATCCTTTTTTACGGGCATTTCCATGTCCGTAAACACAACTAGATAAAAATTATCCTCAAGACGACTAATGGCTTCTTCCACATTAGAAGCCGTGTCTACTTTGTAAGAAGAAAGAGCTTGTTTTGCAGCAGAGCAGATCTCAATTTCATCATCTACGATCAAAATCTTATCCATTTTTTTCCTCCTATTTTTATTTTAGTGAATTGATAAAAATATAGCACATTATTTAATTTTGTCAAGAGCACAATCCGAAAATTTGTTATTCAAATAACAAATCTAACACGTAATAAATGGCTGCGGAGATAGGATTCACCCTATCATCAGATAGGGTGCCATGTCGGATGACATGGCGGACATAGATAGGCAGATCCAAAATCTGTTAGTTTTTGAAAAACTAATTTTGTAACCTTCTCTTCAGAATCAATACCATTCTGAGAAGATGTGGAAACCAGATGTTTGGTAAAATCAATAATTTCTTTTTGATATTGTTGCAT
>JALTFF010000120.1 GCA_027007465.1 bacterium
ATCACTAATGGGAAGTGATTATTATTGTTATGGAAGCAAGAAAGAATCTACAAGCAATACAACAACTTCAGCAAATAAATCAGCTTCATCTTCTAATGAAGCAGAAGAATCTAATGAAGCAGAAGAAAAAATAACAGAGGAAAATAAACAAGAATAAAAAAATAACAGATTAAAATATAATAAAATTTATTATTAAGTTTTTTATTTTATATTTTTTTATTTATTCTCAATTATAGTAATTTATGAAAAGCCAAATTCAAAATCAATTCTTAATCCCAACAGTAATTGAAAAAACACATTATGGTGAACGCTCTTATGATATTTATTCCCGTTTGTTAAAAGATAGAATTATATTTTTAGGTTCTATTATAGATGATGCAGTTTCTAATATAGTTATTGCCCAACTATTATTTTTAGAATCAGAAGATAAGAATAAGGATATTAAATTTTATATAAATTCACCTGGCGGATCTGTGACAGCTGGATTGGCAATCTACGATACAATGCAATATGTTAAGCCAAATATCTCAACAATCTGTGTTGGAATTGCTGCTAGTATGGGCGCTATACTTTTAGCAGCTGGCCAGAAAGGTAAACGTTTTGCATTGCCTAATTCAGAAATTATGATACATCAAATAATGGGCGGCACTGAAGGGCAAGCTTCTGATATTAAAATTCGTGCAGAGCATATTTTAAAATTAAAAGATCATTTAAATGAAATATTGTCTCAACATACAGGACAAACATTAAACAAAATTGAAAAAGATACTGATAGAGATTTTTTTATGAATGCTAATGAAGCTAGAAAATATGGCTTAATAGATAGAATTATTAAATAAATAATATGCCTATTAAAAAATCAGCTAAAAAAGCTTTACGCCAAAATAAAAAAAGAGCTATCTATAATAAAAAAATTAAAGATAGCATTGATTATTTGTCAAGAAAGGCTAAAAAATTAATAGATAAAGGAGATAAAGATAAGGCTAAAGATTTTGTCGCAAAAGCAATAAAAGCAATTGATAAAGCAGCTATTAAAGGAGTGATTAAGAAGAATACTCATAATAGAAAAAAATCAATATTGCAAAAGAGATTAAATGCTTTATTAAAAAAATAAATTTACATTTCAGCAATAAGCAAATCAAATAATAATTGTGGTGAAATTTTTGAAGTTTTCATTTCTAAATCAACTTTTAGAAATTTTTCTAATATTTTTTTTAAATCAGATATTAAATAAAATTTTGACTGAGCTATAGCTTTTTTAACTACAAATGGATGTAATTTTAGTCTAGCTATAATTTCTCTTTGAGAGTAATTCTTTGTTATCATTTCTTTAACTTGGAGAAGAATTCTAAATTGCCTAATTATCATAGAAAAAAGATAAATCATATTAGCTCCTTCGTTTAATTGATTATTAATTAATTTAATAGATAAAAATTTGTTTTTATTAGCTAAAGCATCTACTAAGGAAAAAATATTTTTATCAAAATTAATGGTCGCTACTCTCTCTATATCAGTTTGAGTAATTTTTATCTCTTCTTTATTGTTATTATTAATGATTTGCATTAAAGTCCCCTTTTTATAGTGAACTATTTTTTTGATTTCATTTTCAATTTGCCATAAATCTATGCCAGCATTACTGATAAACAATTTCAATGCTTGATTATCAATATTACTAC
>JALTFF010000121.1 GCA_027007465.1 bacterium
AGCATAATTGGACGATTAGCTCAGTTGGTTAGAGCGCTACATTCACATTGTAGAGGTCATAGGTTCAAATCCTATATCGTCCACAAAAAATTAGATTTTGTTATTTTATAAAAAGTATAGTATAATACAATAAAGAATAGTTATCTTGAAAATATGATTTATGATTTTAATAAAAGTAAACAGCGTAATATTGAAGTGTTAACAGGCATTAGACCCACAGGCGATTTAACTATAGCAAATTATCTCGGAGCAGTGGCGCCTATTATTAAGATTCAATCACAAGGAATAAACCCAGTAGTTTTTGTTGCTGATCTTCATGCTATTACAGATAGAGAGCCAGCTAATGTGAGGCAGTACATATATGAAGTTGTAGCTGATTATATTGCACTTGGGGTGGATCCACAAAAGGCAATAATTTATCTTCAATCAGATATAGCTGGAGAGGTGACAACATTAGCCACTTTTTTAGCGCGGCATATTTCTGTAGCTGAGCTTTTACGAGTGCCAACTCTTAAAGATAAGCTTAAAAAAAATGCTCGGCCAGAAACAGCTAATACTCTTCTTTTACTTTATCCAGTTTTAATGGCAGCTGATATTTTAATCAATAAAGCTAAAAAAGTGCCAGTAGGAGAAGATCAGCTGGCGCATATAGAAGTAACACGCTTACTTGCTCGGAGATTTAATAAAAAATATGGAGAAATTTTTCCTATCCCTCAAGCATTACAGATTAAATCACTTCGCATTCTTTCATTAAAAGGAGAAGGCAAGATGAGTAAAACTAATCCTGGTGGCGCTATTTTTTTAACAGATAGTATGGCAACAGTTGCTAAAAAAATTAAGGCAGCTGAGACAGCATTTGAAGGTGTAATAAATAAAAGATTAAAAAGCCATATTTTAATAGCTAAAGAATTAGCTAAAAATAGAGCAGAACGTAATGAGATAGATGATATTATTAAAGCGCATAAAAGCGGCAAGCCAGTTATGGGCAAATTTAAACAACTTTTAATTCAGATTGTTCAAAATTTTCTTAAAGATTTTCAAGAAAAGAGAGCTGAAATTACAAAGAATCCATCTTATATTCATTCTATTTTAGAAAAAGGAGCTAAAGTAGCTAGAGAGAATGCTAATCAAACTCTTGATGAAGTTAAAAATGCTTTGAAATTTATCTAAAAGGCTGAAAATTTTATAAATTTAATAGAAAAGGAGTTCAACTAACTTAAATCATTAAGTAATTGAGTTCCTTTCTGAGTATGTTTGTGTGCTAGAAGGGATTGCTCTATGATATCAAGAATAATAAATATATTTATTTGAATTAAGATTTGGGCTATAATTTATAAAGACTAAATAATTTTAGATTATTAATTTTAAATTACAAAAATATGAAATTAGTACTTTGGTTAAAAGAAATCAAAATTAAAGATGTTCCTTTGGTCGGGGGGAAAAATGCGTCTTTGGGAGAGATGTATCAAAAGTTAAGTTCTTTGGGGGTTAATGTCCCCAATGGTTTTGCGTTGACTTCGTCAGCTTATTGGAAATTTTTGGAGAACAATAATTTGGTTGAAAAAATTAATCAAATTATCCAAAAAGTTAATTCAAAAGATTTGAACAGCTTAACTCAAGCTAGCCGAAAAATTAAAAAGATGATTGTCCAAGGTAAGTT
>JALTFF010000122.1 GCA_027007465.1 bacterium
TCCAATGGCCTGATTGTTCCCATAATTTTTTACTACCAATATGAGGGCTTCTTACTAATTGATAGCCATTTTTTAAATGCTCTTGATAGCAAAAATCCTCCATTATTCTCCAAATTAAAGCTCCGTTCGGTAACCACATTGGCAAACCTAATCCAACTTTTGAATCAATTATAAACAATTCTAATTCTTTTCCTAATTTTCTATGATCTCTTTTTTCAGCTTGCTCTAATTTTTCTAAATAATCTTTTAATTCTTTTTCATTATTAAATGCAATACCATAAATACGTTGAATCATTTTATTTTTTTCATTGCCTCTCCAATAAGCTCCGGCTATTTTTATTAGTTTAAAAGCATTTGGATTTATCTGCTTGGTTGTTTTAATGTGCGGACCTTTGCACATATTTATAAATCCTTTGTTATTGTTAATGTCATTTAGATTATTTTGGATAGACTTTCCTTGATAATAAAAACTGATATTTTTTTGGTTTTGTTTTTTTAAATCTCTTGCAAGTTCAGCTGTATATTTATATCCTTTTTTATCTAAAAATTTAATTCCTTTATCAATCGGAACTTGTATTTTTGAAAATTTTAAATCTTGTTTAATCAATTTTTTCATTTCTTTTTCAATTTTTGGCAAATCATTCTCAGTGACAGAATATTTAGCATCAAAATCATGATAAAAACCATTCTCAGTACTTGGACCCACACCAGGGATAGCGCCATAAAGATGTTCTAAAACTTGCATCATTATATGTGCTAGAGAATGGCGAATAATTTTTATATCTTTAGAATTATGCATATTATTATTTTAATAATACTCTTTTGTTTATAGAAAATCAAGCTAATAATATATATGAAAGCAGTTCAATTCTTTCTGCTAAAAAGTAACCAACTAACTATGATTGAAAGATCGTAGAAGATTAGTCTTTTATGTAAAGTTATTATATTATGTCTGCAAAATATCTTTCTGTCTTTTTAAAAAATATCACACCAATTATAAGCAAAATTAAAACAGCTATAAATGAGATACCTAAAAGTTCCCAATTGATTGGCGCATTTCCAAAAAGAGAAGCGCGAGCTGCTTTTATCACTCCTGTCATTGGATTTATTGCCAAAATCCAAGAATATTTTCCAGCAATGCTAGCTGGATAAATAACAGGAGTTATAAAAAGCATTATTTGGATAAAATATGGTAAGACATATCTAACATCACGATATTTAACATTTATAGAAGCTAAAAATAATCCGCCTCCAACAGCTGCCATAAAAGTAATAAGCAAAAGCAAAGGCAATATTAACAAGCCAATTAAATTAGGGGTATATTTATAATAAATCATCATTCCAGCTAAGATTATTGAAGCAATAAAGAAATCAATAAATTTTGTTATAACCATAGATATTGGCAATATTAAGCGTGGAAAATATACTTTTGTAATTATATTAGCATTGCTAATAAGAGAACCACTTGTTTGAGATAATGCAGAAGAAAAGAATTGCCAAAACAATAATCCTGTATAAACAAATATTGGATAAGGAATTCCATCAGATGGCATTTTTGCCATTTTTCCAAAGAAAATACTAAATACAACCATACTTACAAATGGCTGAAAAATTGCCCATAAAATACCAATGGCTGTTTGCTTATATCTAACT